>CAIMBK010000028.1 GCA_903839195.1 uncultured Bacteroidota bacterium
AGGTGTAGGAAATCCAACCGGTTAGTTTTCCAGTGTTTTTTCGAAGCATAAATTCCAATCCGTAGGAACGTAATTTTCCATTTAGAATAACTTGTTCAAGCGCTTCATTAGCAATTAAATCGGCACCATCAATATAATCAATTCTATTTTTTACCATTTTATAAAACGATTCCACTTCAAAAGAATAATCATTCTCATGAAAATTATTAAAATAACCCAACGCCACTTGATCGGCAATTTGGGGCTTGATAAAGGAATCGCTCGGTGTCCAAATATCTAGTGGAGTAGGAGATGATGTATTGGAAACCAATTGTAAATACTGAACCATTCGATTATAACTCGCTTTTATTGATTTGTTTTCGTCTAATGAATAAGCTGCTGAAAATCGGGGTTCGAGGTTATTATAAGAAATAATACTTTTGTTGCTTCCATAATATTTTGTCCCAATTGGAATTCCTTTTTCATAAATTTTCAAATCTGAATTAAAAGTTACGGCTTGGTCATTTTCATATAAATTCACCGTTGAAGCGCCTAATCGGTAAAACAAACTATAACGCAAACCATAAATAATTTCTAATTTGGAACCTATTTTGTGTTCTGTTTCAAAATAAAGCGACGGTTCAAAGGCATATTTTTTGTCCAATTGCTTATGATTAATTCCCGAATCACTATTTGTTGGTTCGATGGTTCCTGGATTGAAGTCATAATAAATGGAATTTATGCCATAATTTAATTTAATTTTATCCGAAACATAGTTTTTGAAATCGTATTTAATATTATAGTTTTTTATACCAGAATCATATTTAAAACCAACAAAATCCAATTGTAATCCGTAGTAATAATCGCTATAAATTAAAGAAAGATTCGAAAATAATTTATCAGAATACAAATGATTCCAGCGCATATTTAGGGTCGAATTGCCATAAATATTTGTAAAACTTTCACTCAATTTAAAAACATCTCTTCCGAAATAGCCAGACAAAAAGAGGCTATTGGTATTGTTAACTTTCAGAGTTATTTTGGTATTTAAATCATAAAAATAAGCGGCATTCTTGTTGTCGGTTAATTTTAAAAACAAATGCGCATAGGAACTTCGACCGCCAATTAGAAAAGAAGATTTTCCTTTTTGAATAGGTCCTTCGGCCAAAAACCGGCTGGTTATTAATCCTATTCCGCCATTAAGATGAAACTGTTTTGAATTTCCGTCTTTTTGATAAATATCTAAAACAGAAGAAGCTCTTCCCCCAAATCGAGAGGGAATTCCGCCTTTGTAGAGTTTTAAATCTTTAATGGCATCGGGATTAAAAACGGAAAAAAAGCCAAAAACATGAGAAGAATTAAAAATAGTAGCCTCATCCAAAAGAATTAAATTTTGATCCGCTCCGCCGCCTCGAACATTAAAACCAGAAGCGCCTTCGCCAGCATTTGTAACCCCTGGAAGCAATAAAATTGATTTCAAAACATCAACTTCGCCTAATACAACTGGCATTTTTTTGATTGTTGAAATAGCGAGTTTATTGACGCTCATTTCGGCACGACGAGTGTTGGTTGATGTTTTTCCGGAAACAATTACTTCTTCAAGTTCTTCGCTACTTTCGGATAAAGAGACATTGTATTTGGTGTTTTTGGATAACGAAATAGTAGTTTCAATACTCTGAAAACCAACAGAGCTAATATTGATTTTGTAATCGCCTTTTGGAAGTGTTATCGAGTAAAATCCATATTCATTCGTGGTTGTAATTGCAGGTATTGCGGCAATTGATATGGTCACACCGATTAACGTTTCATTGCTTAAGGAATCGGAAATAGTACCGCTTAATGTACATTTTTCTTGAGAATTAGCATTTGAAAACATCAGGAAAAGGCCTACGATGCAAAAAATATTTTTTAAAAACATATATTATTATTTGAATGCAAATGTCTTAATTTTAGATTCAAATACCTACTAATCAAATGTTAATAAATAGAATTTTGAACAAAAAAAAGCTGCCAAATAGTTTTGACAGCTTAGGTTTTGAAAAGTATTTATTTAACTTAATTTTGCGTCCAGATTTTCTTTTATTACTGCCAAAAATCCTTCGGTAGTCAAATAATCAGAGCTTGTAAGTCCCTCTGGTTTAACCAACATGGCTAAATCTTTGGTCATTTTTCCACTTTCAACAGTGTCAATGCAAACTTGTTCTAAGGCATTACAAAAACCAATTAATTCTTGATTTCCATCTAATTTTCCTCGGTGTTCCAATCCTCTTGTCCATGCAAATATGGAAGCAATTGGGTTGGTTGAAGTCGCTTTTCCTTTTTGGTGTTCTCTGTAATGACGTGTCACGGTTCCGTGAGCCGCTTCAGCTTCCACCGTTTTTCCATCAGGCGTAACCAAAACAGAAGTCATTAATCCTAAAGAACCAAAACCTTGTGCTACGGTATCCGATTGAACATCGCCATCGTAGTTTTTACAAGCCCAAACAAATCCGCCATTCCATTTCATGCAAGAAGCAACCATATCGTCAATTAGTCGGTGTTCGTAGGTTATTCCTTCTTTTTCAAATTCTGATTTATAATTTTTTTGAAACACTTCTTCAAAAATATCTTTGAATCGTCCATCATACGCTTTAAGAATCGTGTTTTTGGTAGAAAGGTACAAGGGCCATTTTTTTGTTAATGCCATTTGGAAAGAAGAATGCGCAAATCCGTAGATGCTTTCGTCGGTATTGTACATTGCCATTGCAACGCCATCGCCTTCAAAATCATACACTTCCCATGATTTTGTTTCTCCGGTTTCGCTTGTAAATGTCATTGTTAATGTTCCTTTTCCTTTGATAACCGTGTCGGTTGCTTTATATTGATCTCCAAAAGCGTGACGACCAATTACGATTGGTTTTGTCCAACCTTGAACATAACGCGGAACATTTCTCATGATAATTGGTTCTCTAAAAACCGTTCCGCCCACAATGTTACGAATGGTTCCATTAGGAGATTTCCACATTTTTGACAAATTGAATTCAGTCACACGTTCTTCGTCTGGCGTAATGGTCGCGCATTTGATACCCACATTGTATTTTTTTATTGCTTCAGCTGAATCAATAGTAATTTGATCTTTGGTAGCTTCGCGGCTTTGAATTCCTAAATCATAATATTTAATATCTAAATCTAAATAAGGAAGGATTAATTGTTCTTTAATGAAAGACCAAATGATTCGAGTCATTTCATCACCATTCAATTCAACTATTGGATTAGTTACTTTAATTTTTGCCATTTATTGGTGTTTTATTTAATAAATTTAAGGTTGCAAATATAATAAATTCATTTTCATTTGTATTTTACTTCTATAACTATATCGATTGAATTGTGAAATTCTCAAAATAGCTGCTTTATAAAATGAAATTAATATTTATTACAATTATTTAATGTGTCAAAAAAAAAGCCTCTGCAATTGCGGAGACTTTTATTATAATCAGACAAAGGACTAACGTCTTTTATCTTTAATTTTTGCTTTTTTACCGGTAAGTTCTCTAAAGTAGAAAATTCTTGCTCTACGAACAGATCCTTTTTTGTTGATTTCAACTTTTTGCAAAGCAGGTAAATTCACTGGGAAAATACGCTCAACTCCAATTGAACCAGACATTTTACGAATTGTAAAAGTTTCTGTGTTTCCAGAACCTCTTCTTTGAATTACAACTCCTTTAAAAAACTGAGTTCTTGTTTTTTCACCCTCTTTAATTTCGTAATACACTGTGATTGTATCTCCAGCACCGAAAACAGGGAAATCTTTTTTTGCTACGAATTCGTCTTTTACGAATTTCATTAAATCTGCCATGATAATTATTTTAATTATGGTTTTGAATCAGAGCAACATTCACGGTTTTCGCCAGAGGTTGGTCTAAGTGGGTGCAAAAGTAAATAAATATTTTGAATTTTAAATTATAAATTATAAATTATTTGAATCGTTGTGTTTCTCATTTAAAATTTAAAATACAACATTTAAAATTAGGTCTATTCATTTAGTAAATCTGGGCGTCTGTTTTTGGTATGTTCGTAGGCTTTATCTTCGCGCCATTTATCAATTTTAGCAAAATTTCCACCTATTAATACTTCTGGAACTTTCCATCCTTTATAATCAGCTGGCCGAGTGTAAATGGGGCCCGACAACAATCCATCTTGAAAACTATCGGTCAAAGCAGAGGTTTCATCACTCAAAACACCTGGAATTAATCGGATTAAGGCATCGGATAAAACCAAAGCTCCCAATTCGCCACCCGATAAAACATAATCACCAATAGAAATTTCTTTGGTTATAAAATGATCACGAACCCGTTGGTCAACACCTTTATAATGTCCGCACAAAATGATAATGTTTTCATACATCGACATCGTGTTGGCCATTTTTTGGTTTAATGTTTCTCCGTCGGGCGACATATATATTATTTCATCGTAGCTTCTTTCACTTTTTAAATGGGTTATACACGCATCAATGGGTTGAACGGTCATAACCATTCCTGCGCCTCCACCAAATGGATAATCATCCACACTTTTTTGTTTGTTGGTAGTATAATCCCGTAAATTATGAATGTGAACTTCTACAATTCCTTTGTCAATAGCCCGTTTCATTATCGAGGCCTCAAAGGGACTTCGCAATAATTCAGGCAAAACGGTGATAATGTCTATTCTCATAATTTTTTAGTTTCAAAGAAGCAAAGGTACAAAGTTTTGAAGTTATTTTGTTTTAAAGGTTCAAAGGGATAGAGGATCAAAGGTTTTGAGGAATAGAAATGGCAGTAAGGATGTTATTTATTGTTGTTAATTTTTTTTCATTTGGAACCAAAACCAACTTTTTCTATTACTTTTATAGCCCAATTAAATCAAAATAATATGAAAACCTTAAAGAATATTCTAATGTCAAGCGCACTAATTCTGGTTGCTTCTGCTTCGCAATCACAATCATTGACTTCGACAAATTCTAACATTAAAATGACGAATCCACTATTACAAAAAAGTACGTTGCAATATCAAGCACCGCCTTTTGACCTTATTAAAGACGAACATTTTAAACCCGCTTTCGAATATGGACTAAAAATCCACGACAAAGAAATCGAAAAAATTGCTACTAATTCTGCCAAACCAACTTTTCAAAATACGGTTTTGGCTTTAGAATTAAGCGGCGTGGATTTGAATCGTGCAATGGGAGTTTTTTATAACCTAACAGGTTCAAATACTAACCCAACTTTGCAAGCTATTGACGAAGAATATGCTTCTATTTTTTCGGATCATAATGATAAAATCTATTTAAACAGTAAAATTTACACTCGAATTAAAGCATTGGATTTGAATGCTTTGAAAGGAGAGGACAAAAAACTTACCGAATATTATTTACAACAATTTGAATTAGCGGGCGCCAATTTATCGGAAACCGATAAAGAAAAAATGAAGAAAATAAATGGGGAATTAGCAAGCCTAAGTACCCAATTCGGAAATAAATTATTAATTGCCAGAAAAAAAGGAGCAGTTTTATTTGATAATGTTTCCGACTTAGACGGTTTGAGCAACGATGAAATTGCTGCCGCAAAAGCAAAAGCCACCGAGGCAGGTCTAGATGGAAAATATTTGATTGGTTTATTAAATACGACGCAACAACCTTTATTACCAAGCCTTAAAAACAGAGCGACCCGAGAAAAAATATACCAATCGTCTTGGAATCGTGCCCAAAACAATGACGATGGCGATACTCGTGAACTCATTGAAAGAATGGCCAAATTGCGTTTGCAAAAAGCCAATTTAATGGGTAAAAAGAGTTTTGCCGAATGGCGTTTGCAAGATCAAATGGCAAAATCGCCTCAAACAGCCATGAATTTATTATCGAAAATTGCAAGACCTGCCGTTGAAAAAGCAGCCATTGAAGCCAAAGAAATTCAGGATTTGATCGACGCTCAAAAAGGCGGATTCAAATTAGAACCTTGGGATTGGAATTTCTATGCCGAACAAGTTCGAAAAGCAAAATACGATTTGGATGAAAGTCAAATCAAACCTTATTTCGAAATAACTACCGTTTTGGAAAAAGGCGTTTTTTATGCAGCCAATGAAATGTATGGAATCACTTTCAAAGAACGAAAAGACCTTCCCGTATACAATCCAGATGTTGTGGCTTATGAAGTTTTTGACCAAGACGGAAAATCAATGGCGATTTATTATTTGGATTTTTATACACGAGACAACAAAAACGGCGGCGCTTGGATGAACAATTTTGTGAATCAATCGCATTATTTAAATCAAAAACCCGTTATTGTTAATGTTTATAATTTCTCAAAACCGGCCAATGGAAATGCTTCCTTAATCAGTTTTGATGATGTGACGACGATGTTTCACGAATTTGGACACACGCTTCATGGGTTGTTTGCCAATCAGCAATATGTAACGCTTTCCGGCACATCGGTTCCTAGAGATTATGTTGAATTTCCTTCGCAAATAAATGAACACGCGGCATTAGACCCACATATTCTAAAAAACTACGCCCTTCATTATCAAACCAAAGAAGTCATTCCGCAAGCGCTTATCAATAAAATCAAAAATGCCGAAACGTTCAACAAAGGATACGATGTAACCGAATTATTGGCCGCTGCGACCTTAGATTTGGCGTGGCACAGTATCGAAAACGAAGCGGATGTCAAACCTGCTTTGGAGTTTGAAAACCTGGCGCTAAAAAAATATGGTTTATTAGTAAATGAAGTTCCAACGCGTTATCATTCGCCTTATTTTGCGCACATTTGGGGTGGCGGATATTCAGCAGGATACTACGCTTACACTTGGTCTAAAACGTTAGATTACAACGCTTTTGATTGGATGCAAGCCAATGGTGGGATGACCCGTGCCAATGGCGACCGTTTTAGAAAATACATTTTATCCGTTGGAAACAGCGTCGATTTGAACCAAGCCTTCAAAGAATTTATCGGACACGATATGCAAATCGGACCTTACTTGAAAAATGCGGGACTGATTAATAAATAATAAATTCCTACAATAATCAAAATGGCATCTCCAAAGGATGTTATTTTTTTTTGAGCTAATTCCCGTTATCCGCTGTATCTCTTGTGGCGAACCCCGCCACAACAGGATGCCGCTACTACCGGGGCTAGTATTTTTGATAATAAAAGTCTAATTCTATTTCAATTTTTAATTCTATATTTATTTCGTAAATTTGCCTCACACATAAAAACAACAAAAATGGAAAACGGCATATACGCTAAATTCAACACTACAAAAGGAGCGATTTTAGTAAAATTAACACACGATCTTACGCCAGGAACAGTGGGAAACTTCGTAGGATTGGCAGAAGGAAACTTAGAAAACAAAATTAAACCACAAGGTAATAAATATTATGACGGATTGACTTTTCACCGCGTAATTCCAGATTTCATGATTCAAGGAGGTTGTCCTCAAGGAACCGGAACTGGCGGACCAGGTTATAGCTTTGAAGATGAATTTCATCCAACCCTAAAACACAACCGTCCCGGAATTTTATCGATGGCAAATTCGGGACCTGCAAGTAATGGTTCGCAGTTTTTTATTACTCATATTCCAACCGATTGGCTAGACAATAAACACACCGTTTTTGGGCACGTAGTTGAAGGACAAGATATTGTTGATGCCGTGGCGCAAGGCGATGTTTTGGATACTTTAGAAATTATTAGAGTAGGGGAAGAAGCCGAAAAATGGAACGCTATTGAAGCTTTTCGTACTTTTGAAGGAGCAAGACAAAAACGAATCGCTGCCGAAAAAGAAGCTGCCGAAGCAAAAATGGAACAATTGGGTGCTGGTTTTGATAAAACTGAAAGTGGTTTGCGCTACAAAATGATTCAAAAAGGTTCTGGTAAAAAAGCCGAAAACGGAAAAACCGTTGCCGTTCATTATGAAGGTTCTTTAGAAAACGGAAAAGTGTTTGATAGTTCGTATCCAAGAAAAAAACCTATCGAATTCCGATTGGGTCAAGGACAAGTGATTGAAGGTTGGGATGAAGGAATTGCGCTTTTGCAAGTGGGTGATAAAGCCCGATTCGTAATCCCATCTCATTTGGGTTATGGTTCTCGCGGAGCGGGAGGCGCCATTCCACCAAACGCAACTTTGATTTTTGATGTTGAATTAATGGAGGTTAAATAAGCCTTTATTTATATAAAAAAAAACGCCCTTTTTGAGGGCGTTTTTTTTGTTTTCTATACGTTTAAGATTTAAATATCATCAAAATCTACATCGGTAAAACTGGAAGTGCTTGGTGTTTCGTCTTCTGTTTTTTCTGTTGTAAACTCTTTTTTAAAGTCTTTCTGATGTCTTTCAGAAATCACTTCTTCGCCTTTATGATTGAGAACATAGGCGGTCATTTCGCTTAATATTTCTTCAAAAGCTGTAAAATCTTCTTTATATAAATAGATTTTATGTTTTTTGAAATGAAACGAACCATCTTCTTCAGTAAATTTTTTACTTTCGGTTATGGTTATGTAATAATCATCTGCTTTTGTAGCACGAACATCAAAGAAATAGGTTCTTCTTCCAGCTCTTAAAACTTTCGAAAAAATTTCTTCTTTTTCTAACATATCATTTTCTCTCATAATCATTCAATAAATTTCTATCCAAAAATGATAAAAAATGTTATACAAAACAAACAATTAAGAAAAATCTTTTTCGGAAAGTTGCTTCCAATAAAGTGCTTTGTAATAGCCATCTTCGTTTACTAATTGATTATGAGAACCTTGTTGAATAATTTTACCTTCGTCAATAATGATAATTTTATCTGCATTTTTTGCCGACGAAACGCGATGACTTACAATAATGGTGGTTTTGTCTTTGCAAAAGTCCAATAGATTATTCAAAATGGCTTCTTCGGTTTCGGTATCAACCGCCGACAAACAATCGTCGAGTAATATTATTTTTGGATTTTTTATCAAAGCCCTTGCAATAGAAACGCGTTGTTTTTGTCCACCCGATAACGTGATACCTCTTTCGCCTAAAATAGTGTCGTATTGGTTTTTAAAATTAATAATATTGTCATGAACTACGGCTTTTTTTGCCGCTTCAATTACTTCTTCGTCAGTTGCTTTTTCATTGCCAAATTTGATGTTGTTTTTTATCGAATCAGAGAATAAAAACGCGTCTTGCGGAACCACTCCAATACTATTTCTTAAATCAAATAAATGAACGTCTTTGATCGGTTTTCCGTCAATTAAAATAGTCCCACCCGAAGTATCATACATGCGACTAATAAGCGCAATAATACTGGATTTTCCAGAACCCGTTTTTCCTAAAATGGCCAATGTTTCGCCTTTATTTACTACAAATGAAATGTCTTCTAAAGCAACAATATTGGTGTCTTCGTATTTGAAATTAACATTTTTGAACTCAATTGTTCCTTTAATTTCAGTAGGTTCTTGGCAATTATTTTGAATTTCAGGAACAATTTTCAGAAATTCATTAATCCTTTTTTGAGACGCTTCCGCTTCTTGAACCATCGACGAAACCCATCCTAATGAAGCCACCGGCCAAGTAAGCATATTGACATATAATATAAATTCCGCAATTGTTCCGATGCTTTTTATACTTCCATTTATGTACATCATTCCACCAAAATAAATAACTACTAAATTACTCATCCCAATTAAAGCCAACATCAACGGGCCGAAAAGTGATTGTACTTTTGCTAAATCCAAACTTTTTTCTTTGCTTTCCATCGAAAGGTCAACCAAATTTTTTTGATATATTTTTTCTAATGAATACGCCTTTATTACACGAATTCCAGAAAAAACTTCTTGCGTAAAACTTGATATTTTTGATAAATATTGCTGAAAAACGGTGCTTTTAATATTGATTAACGAACTGATTCTAAAAATGGCATACGATAAAAAAGGCAGCGGTAATAAAGTATATAAAGTTAAAAGCGGCGAAACATTATACATGTAAATAATTACAATTGTAAAACGAATAAACGTATTTATCGTATACATCACCGCGGGACCGACATACATTCGTACTTTTCCAACATCCTCACTAATTCGATTCATTAGATCGCCGGTTCGGTTTTGTTTGTAAAAATTCTGTGTCAGATTTTCATATTGACGAAAAACCTCATTTTTCAAATCAAATTCAATATGGCGCGACATCACAATTAGGGTTTGGCGCATCAAAAACGTTAAAAACCCTGCAATAATAGTGGTTACAATGATTAAGAGAATATTATGCAGCAACTCATTTATAATAATCGAATTGTTTTCAAGATTGGTTTTAGAATAGGATTCAATGGCTTTGAATGACCGACTAATTAATTTGGGTGTAAATAATGAAAATATTTGTGCGATAATAGTAATGATTATACCGAGCAAAAAACTGTATTTGTATTTTATGAAATATTTATTTAAATATTGTAATTCTTTCATTTTTAAAGGAATAATTGTAAATTTTTTTGATTAACAGTAAATCCGAAGAGTCTTTTTGATAAAAACGAAAAAATATTCCTAATTTCAACCAAACATAATAACAGAATTAACTTCGGTAAAAGAACTTCATAAAATTGATACTGTTTTCGGACAAATGTCCTTCGATAACCATCAACAAATTGTGTTTTGTCCCACAAAGATACTGGATTAATAGCAATTATTGGAATCCACAGTACAATTTTAGAATCACATTATTGGACATTTTTCATATGGCAGAAAAAGAAAATTGCACAACGCAACAAGCGGCGATGACAATTGCTCAAAATAGAATTGAAAAAACCAAAAAAGAAAGACAAACTAAATAGTTGCTTTTCATTATTATTTCTATTTTTGCAGCGCAAAAGAATTTTCTCTTGTGCCAATAATTAAAAAGTTCTTACCAAGTGTTAAATAGAAGACATATCCGTGTTAAAGTAATGCAAACCATTTATGCCATGCATCAAAATGGTTCAGAAAGTATTGAAAAGGAGGAGAAATTCTTACTTTACAGTATTGAC
>CAIMBK010000029.1 GCA_903839195.1 uncultured Bacteroidota bacterium
AAAATTGTAACTTTCTCCAATAGGGGGAGCAAAAAAAAAGAGTAACATGAAAATGTTGCTCTTTTTTATACCTATTATTTTGGCGAGAAGTTTATCCCGATGCAACGAAGTGAAATCGGGAAGCTTAAGAGAGGGAGCAAAACAAAACCCGATACGAAAGTGTCGGGTTTTTTTGTGGACATTCTTGGGCGAGAAGTTTATCCCGAGGTAACGAAGTGAAATCGGGAAGCCCAAGAGAGGGAGCAAATGAAAAAGAGGTCTTAATAGACCTCTTTTTTTATGGAATAAATCAAAGCTTAATTTATTAAAGTCTTCTAAATCTTTTGAAAAAAGACCAAATTACTTCACAAGCATTCATATCCTGACTCGTCTTGCCAATAATTAATTCATTTAGATACTGATAACCTTGTGGCCAAGTATGTCCCCCATTTGTTATAACATAACTTACCACCTCGCTTCCGTTTGTAGAATTTGAATATACTCTTTGTTTTATTGTTGTGCCATCGTTTGCAATATCAGGTAAATCTGTTATCACAGGAGTGCTGGTACAACCATTAATGGTTATCCATTTATCAACTGCTTGAAAATGCGATAAAACCGTTCCTCCTGCAGTTCCACCAGCCGTCATTTGTCCACCAGTAAATGGAACTAATGGGTCGGTAGTTCCGTGAATATAAATTGCAGGGACTGGTCTGCCGGGATTACAACTTGAAGCAATTGTTGTAGCTTCTATTGTCGCAGCATCTACAGCAATTGCCGCAATTCTATTACTTAATTCACAACCCAATCGCGAAGACATAAATCCACCATTTGAGATTCCAGTTGCATATATTTTTGTGCCATCAACAGATAAATTTGCAATTGCATAATCACACATTTGATTGAAAAAACTAACATCATTAATTCCCAATTGATTTGGAGTAGTTGGTCGCCCATCATTCCAATTATTCTGTATTCCGGCAGGATAAATTAACACCACTTTTTCTCTATCTGAAATAGGTTTGAAATTGGCAATGTTAATCATTCCTTCAGGTGTTCCGCTTCCGCCGTGAATTGCGAAAATTAAAGGCATTTTTCCTGCGTTGTTGTAACCTGTTGGAAGATATACTATAAAACTTCTTGCATTTCCATCAACTGTCAAATTGATTGTTTTTTGTTCACTTGGTTTGTCAGCAGTTGTTGTTGGATTGTCATCTTTGTTACACGAAATAAGTGTAATCAGAATTGTCATAAGTAAAACTAATTGTCTCATTTTTATTTTAATTTATTTCGTTTAGACATTTTACGTGTCGTTTGGTTTAATTGTCACTAACGTTTCCCAGCTTATCAAAGTAGCTGATTTAGAAGTACTTAATTTCAATTTAGCACTAAACACGCCATTTTGACAAACTGCTGTGGTGCATTGTTTTTATTGAAGTCCTTTAAAAAAGTTCCAAACTTCTTCTGCATATTCTATATCTCTATTTTGAACTCCACTTGCAGGTGAAGAATTGGTATAAACTGTCTTACTTGGCACAGCGTGACCAGCGTTATTTAGAACAAAATAAATCAATGGTTTTGCACCAGCATAAATTCTTTTTTCTACGTTTCCTGCATCTGTTGTGTTCACATTAAAAGTTGATATGGTTGGATTAATATTTTGTAAACCGTTTCTTTGTAACCAATAATTTAAGGTTGCAGTTTGAGATATTACTTTTCCACGATTACAATTGCCACCAATATCTGCAACACAACCACCATTTGCCGGCATTGCAGGGTCGCTTGTTCCGTGAGTTATCAAGATTGGCAAAGGCATATTTGAGCCATTTGTACAAAGTCCGCTTTCAGGAAACTGTGGTAAATTTCCACTTGAAACGGCTATCGCTTTAATAGTTTCAGGAAATTGAAAAGCATAAGAATAGGTCATTAATGCGCCATTACTTGTCCCTGTTAAATACATTTTGCTTGAATTAATATTTAACTCTGAGATTAATTTTGAATTTAACTGTTTCAAAAAGAAAATGTCGTCACCTTGACTTCCTGATATATCATCACTTCTACAATCATTCCATCCAGGATTTCCTTGAATGTCGACTGAACCTTCTGGATAGATTACTAAAAACTTTTCATTGTCTGCAATTGTCCGAAAAACGGATAATGGATGAGCGCCTATTTCTGAAACTCCAATACCAAGTCCACCGCCACCGTGCAAAACTGTTACAACTGCATTTACAGTTGTCATTCCTGTTGGTCTATAAACTAAATATTTTCTGGTAATGTTGTTAATTGTTATATAATTTGTTGTCAAACCTTCTTGGTATGGAATAACATTAGGATTTGAAGGATTTGGATTGTCGTCATCTTTGTTACAACCAAGGGTAAAAATCACAACAAATAATAAAAATATTCTAATCATATTTTATTTAATTATTATAGTTATACCTTGTTAGATATTATTTTCATTGAAAGGTTTAATCTTGACACGCTTTTTTAAAAAAGTACAGGACTCGTTTATATGTATGACAAAGTCGTACAAAACAACCTCGTTTTGGGTAGATTAGGTATTGCTGTCGTCATATATTATTTCAAATATAGCTATTTTAATTAATAATGTTTAAAATACAAAAATTGTATTATTATGCTATTTTAAGTTCAATCTCCA
>CAIMBK010000030.1 GCA_903839195.1 uncultured Bacteroidota bacterium
CAAAAATTCACTGTTGGACAAACGCATTTCAAATCATTAAACGATGAATTAAAACTCGAAATTCAAATCGGAAATGCCACTCCAAATGAATTGTTGCATTTGTTGACGCAACGAGGACAAGTCACACATTTTCTCGAAAAAATTCCAAGTGTGAATGATATTTTTATTCAAACCGTAAGTCAATAACTAAAAACAAAATTCAAAGATGAGTATAATTTCATTAATCATAAAAAGAGAATTTATTGCCAAAGTGCGTAATAAATCATTTATCGTAATGACTTTTTTAAGTCCAATGCTTTTTGTTGGAATTGCTGTTTTTGTTGGCTATTTAAGCTCTATGAAAGCTGATGTCAAAGTAATTGCTATTCATGACGAAACGGGAATTTTTATAAATGAATTTAAAAGTTCCGACGAATATAAATACCTTAATTTGTCCAATACAGCTGTTTCTATCATTAAAGATAGTTTGATAAATGAAAGTTATGAAGGATTGATTTACATTCCAAAAGTCAATCAAGCAAGTGCCTTAGAAGACAAAGTACAATATATTTCAAACGATAGTCCAAGTATTTCATTTATTGAAAATGTGGAAGCAACCATCGCTAAAAAAATTACAAACGAAAATTTTCAACAAGCCAAATTAGACACCTTGGCCATCCAAAAAGCAGAAGCTACAGTTAATATTGATCTTAAAAAAGCAACTGGCGAAGAAAGTGTCAAAGGATTAAACGAAATAAAAATCGCAATTGGCGGCGCTTTTGGTTACTTAATTATGATGTTCATCGTTATTTATGGAAATATGGTTATGCGCAGCGTGATCGAAGAAAAAACAAACCGCATTGTCGAAATCATAATATCCTCTGTAAAACCGTTTCAATTGATGATGGGCAAAATTATCGGAACCTCATTGGCCGGAATTTTGCAATTTCTAATTTGGACACTTATTGGGCTTTCGCTAATGTTTGCGGCATCGCTATTTTTCGGTGTTAATATTGGTCCAACTTCCAGAATCCCGCCAGAAATAATGGATTCGGCGCAACAGGAATTTGCCGGAACCGCCCAAATGTATATCAAAGAATTGTGGAATTTACCCATCGCAACTATTCTAATTAGTTTTGTGGTATATTTCATTGGCGGTTATTTTCTTTACAGCTCGTTTTACGCATCAATCGGAGCCGCCGTTGACAACGAAACCGATTCGCAACAATTTCTTTTACCGATAATAATGCCATTAATATTAGGCGTTTACATTGGGTTTTTTACCGTTATGAACGATCCAAACGGAACCATCGCAACAGTATTTTCAATGATTCCATTAACTTCTCCAATCGTGATGTTAATGCGAATTCCATTTGGCGTACCTTGGTGGCAAATTGCAATTTCAGTTACGATTCTTTTCGGAACTTTCTTTTTTGTGGTTTGGTTTGCAGCCAAAATTTACCGCGTTGGAATATTAATGTATGGAAAAAAACCAACCTGGAAAGAATTGTATAAATGGTTGAAATATTAAATTAATTTGGAGCTATTTCCCGCTTTCCGTTACAATCCACGCTAAAAAGCGTGGGATTTTCACTGCAATCGGGGCTAAAAAATAAAATATGTCAAGAATATTAATAATCGAAGATGAAGCATCCATTCGAAGAGTATTAAACAAAATACTTTCCGAAGAAAATGACGCATACCAAGTTGATGATGCCGAAGACGGACTAATTGGCCTCGAAAAAATAAAAAACAACGACTACGACTTGGTTTTGTGCGATATCAAAATGCCAAAAATGGACGGTGTCGAAGTGCTTGAAGCCGTCAAAAAAATAAAACCTGAAATCCCAATGGTCATGATTTCAGGACATGGCGATATGGAAACAGCCATTCAAACCATGCGTCTTGGCGCGTTCGATTATATTTCGAAACCACCCGATTTGAATCGGTTATTAAATACTGTTCGAAACGCTTTGGACAAAAAACAATTGGTTGTTGAAAATAAAATTCTAAAGAAAATTGTCAGCAAAAATTACGAAATGATTGGCGAAAGCGAAGCTATCAATCACATAAAATTAATGATTGAAAAAGTAGCCAAAACCGAAGCAAGAGTCTTAATTACAGGACCAAACGGAACCGGAAAAGAATTGGTTGCGCACCAATTACATGAAAAAAGTGAAAGAGCCAATTATTCTTTAATTGAAGTCAATTGTGCGGCAATCCCATCCGAATTAATTGAAAGCGAATTGTTTGGCCACGTAAAAGGAGCCTTTACTTCGGCCGTAAAAGACCGTGCAGGAAAATTTGAAGCCGCCGATAAAGGAACTATTTTTCTTGATGAAATTGGCGATATGAGTTTAGCAGCCCAAGCCAAAGTGTTGCGTGCTCTTCAAGAAAATGTGATTACGCGCGTAGGCGCCGAAAAAGATATCAAAGTTGATGTGCGAGTTATTGCCGCAACTAATAAAGATTTGAAAACTGAAATTGCTGAAGGACGATTTCGAGAAGATTTGTACCACCGATTGGCAGTAATATTAATTAAAGTGCCACCTTTGAACGATAGACGAGCCGATATTCCGATGCTGATTTCTCATTTCTCTGAAAAAATCGCCTCCGAACAAGGAATCGCCTCCAAACTATTTTCAAAATCGGCCATCAAATTATTGCAAGAATATGATTGGACAGGAAATATACGAGAATTAAGAAATGTTGTCGAGCGATTAATTATCCTTGGTGGAAACGAAATTTCGGAAACCGATGTAAAACTCTTCGCAAGTAAATAATTGTAAACACGATTTAAACAAATTTCAAATATTATAATAGTAAGAAAATAGGAAAAATATGAATCTGAAAACATGTAATTTATTGTTTATCAAATCCTAAATCTAAAATCCCAATTCCTAAATTAAATAATGAATTTAAAAAAAATAAATCCGAATCTTCAAAAAGCATTAATAGAAAACGGCTTTGTCGAAGCCAATGATTTGCAACAAGATACTTTTTCGACAATAAAAAGTGGTGCCGATTGTATTGTTTTATCACCTAAAGAAAGCGGAAAATCAACCACAATTGTGCTCAATGTAATTCAACAATTGGTTTCAGAAGGGGAGGAATCGCCTCGCGCTTTGATTATTGTTGAAGACAAAGCGAAGGTTTTGGAAATGGAAGATTGTTTTGAAAAACTTGGAAATTATACTAATTTACGCGTTTATGGTGTTCATGATAAAGGCGATATGGAATTCG
>CAIMBK010000031.1 GCA_903839195.1 uncultured Bacteroidota bacterium
AAGGTTCGTAACCAATTGAACTTAATAAAGTTACAATCGTTTTCAATGAAACGGAATTTGGATTATAGGAAATTCGGACCGTTTTTTCGGGAAAATTAACTTGGGATGTGTTTATTCCTTCTTGAAGACGTTGTAAATTTTCCAGAATCCAAATACACGAACTACAGTGAATGTGAGGAATTCGAAGTGAAATAATTGCTGTTGCATCTTCGTGGAATTCCAATAATTTTGAGAGGATACTTTCATTATCTAAAAAATCATATTTGCCATTAATATCTAAAGGCGTTGCTCCAGGTGATTTTTCGAAATCATAATAGCAAGCCATATCATTGACGCTGAAAATTTCGTAAACAGTTTTACAACCATTGCAACAAAATTTTTTTTCATCAAAAACAATTTCCTTATCTACAATTTCTAAACCACAATGGAAACAGTTTTGTGTGTCCATAACGATGCTCATTTTACCTGCCACAAAGGTTGTTTATTAGAAAAATTAATAATATGATATTTGTCATAAAAATCCGTATTTTTACAAAATAATCAATCGATGTTGTATGAGTAAATGTGAACAATGTATTGTTAGAGAATTTAGTTCATTAAAAGCCCTAAACAAGGAAGAACTTGTTAAAATGGCTGAATGTAAAACTTCATTCACAATAAAGAAAGGCGACGTTATTTTTGAAGAAGGCGAAAACGTAAATGGCATTTATTGCATCAAAGACGGAATTTGCAAGTTGACAAAATTGAGTCAAAATGGGAAAGATCATATTGTGAAATTAGCCATTAAAGGAGAATTATTAGGCCAACGTTCGATGATTAGCGAAGAACCCGTTAATTTAAGCGCCATCGCACTTGAGGACATGGAAGTTTGTTTTATTCCAAAATCGGAAATAATGGGATTTTTCGAAAAAAACAATCAATTTTCGATGAATGTAATGAAAACTATTTGTGGCGATTTGAAAGACGCCGATGATCAGATGGTTTCATTGGCACAAAAATCAGTAAAAGAAAGATTGGCAGAAACTTTGCTTTATTTGGATTCAACATTTGGAGAAAACCCTGATAAATCTTTACAAATACAGCTTTCTCGTGAAGAACTTGCCGGAATGATTGGCACCGCAACCGAAAGTTGTATCCGATTATTATCCGATTTTAACAAACTGGAATTGATTGAATTAGATGGAAAAAAAATCATCTTGAAAAATAAAATCAAGCTCAAAAAATTAGCCGAAGGAAATTTATAATTTTTTCGCCTCATTCCAAAAAACATCCATTTCGGCCAAAGTCATGTCCATTAAAGGTTTGCCCAATTCAGACGCTTTGTTTTCCAAATATTGAAAGCGTTTGATGAATTTTTTATTCGTTCGTTCCAAAGCATCTTCTGGATTGATGTTCAAAAAACGGGCATAATTAATCATCGAGAATAAAACATCGCCAAATTCGGCTTCCATGTTATCGTGATTTCCAGTTGCTACTTCTGCCTGCAATTCTTGTAATTCTTCCTGAACTTTATCCCAAACTTGATGGGGTTCTTCCCAATCAAATCCAACTCCTTTAACTTTATCCTGAATTCGACTCGCTTTTACCAAGGCGGGCAAACTTTTTGGAACACCTTCTAAAACTGATTTTTTTCCTTCTTTGAGTTTTAATTTTTCCCAATTTTGTTTTACTTCTTCTTCATCCTTCACCACAACATCGCTATAAATATGCGGATGCCGATGAATCAACTTTTCACAAATTTCATTACAAACATCGGCAATATCAAAATCGTTGGTTTCGCTTCCAATTTTCGCATAAAAAACTATGTGCAACAACAAGTCGCCCAATTCTTTTTTGACTTCATTTAAATCATTATCTAAAATAGCATCGCCCAATTCATAGGTTTCTTCGATGGTTAAATGCCGAAGCGATTGCAACGTTTGTTTTTTATCCCAGGGACATTTTTCACGCAAATCATCCATTATAGTCAATAATCTTTCGAAGGCAAGAAGTTGTTCTTTTTTAGAATTCATGTGATTGGTTTTTATAAAAATAAGAAATCCTGCTAAGAAAAAACTCAACAGGATCTATTTTGTTTGAAATTGATAGCATTTATTTTACTTCTTCTTCAACAACAGGTACTTCTTTTGAAACTAATCCTTTGGCCTGAAGCATGTTGTACCAATTAATTACTTTTTTAATATCCGACGGATAAACCCTGTCTTGGTCATAATCGGGTAAAACTTCTAAGAAATAAGCAACCAATTTTGCGTTGTCTTCTTTATGAGAAATAGCAGGTCCATTGTCTTCTTTTATGGCAATATTTCGCATGACATCGGCAAGCGGTTTTTCTTCGGTATTGGTGTACATTGAAATTTCAGTTAACAAACTTACATTGCTTTTTAAACCAACAGTAATTTTTTTTCCGTCTAATAATGATTCGGCAACAAAACCGGTTCTTGTTTGGATTTTTAATGCGAAAAGTCCTGGTTTGCCTGAAATTGCTAGTATTTTATCTAAATTCATTTTATTAAATGTTAATTCGTTTTTGTTTAATTTTTTTGGAAGTAAATGTTATCTTCCTTTTTTGTTACAAAACTTCATTTTATAATCGGGTCTGGATTTTCCGTCCATGATATTTTGAAGTTTTTTCTTGATTAATTGTTTCTTTAAAGACGAAATTTTATCGGTAAATAAAATTCCTTCAATATGATCATATTCGTGTTGAATGACACGAGCAATTAATCCGTCGA
The DNA here is from genome assembly GCA_903839195.1 of uncultured Bacteroidota bacterium. Taxonomy (GTDB): domain Bacteria; phylum Bacteroidota; class Bacteroidia; order Flavobacteriales; family Flavobacteriaceae; genus Flavobacterium. Next base: position 2,733 of record CAIMBK010000031.1, read on the forward strand.
AAATTTCTGTTTTAATATTGAAATTCTCATCTGAAAATTCAATTGTGATTTTTTCATTTCTATAAACATCTTCGCGCACGTCGGGAATACTTAAACATCCTTCATTAAAAACCCATTCGTCGCCTTCCTCTTTGATCATTTTGGCGTTTATGAAAGTTCTTTTAAAACCATTTAATTGCATTTGTTTGTCCTTTGACATATCTTCATCATCAGAAAAAGGAGTGGTATCGATAACAAACAATCGAATAGGCAAACCAACTTGGGGAGCGGCAAGACCAACCCCACAAGCATTATACATGGTTTCAAACATGTTTGAAATCGTTTCTTTTAGATTAGGATAATCAGGGGAAATTTCTTCGCCTAACTTTCTTAAAACAGGATCTCCGTATCCAACAATTGGTAAAATCATTCTTTTGGTTTACTATTTAAAATAATTGGCAAAAATAGTGAAAAAAATGCGATTGCATTAAGCTAGTCAAATTATTAGCATTTATTTATAAAAAATAGAAATAACTATCTCTAAATCATATATCTAGACAAATAATCTTGCAGCATAATGGTGGCAGAAATTTCATCAATTAATGCTTTATTCTGTCGTTGTTTCTTTTTTAAACCGCTATCAATCATCGTTTGAAACGCCATTTTGGAAGTGAAACGTTCATCTACTCGAATGAGTTCCATATTTGGGAAAGCCTTTTTGAATTTGGTCACAAATAACTCAATAATTTCGGTGCTTTGCGAAGGTTCGCCGTTCATTTGTTTGGGTTCGCCAATAAGCACTTTGCAAACATTTTCTTTTTCGAAATATTTTTTTAAAAAATCGATAGCCGTTTCAGATGCAATAGTTGTAAGCCCAGAAGCAATGATTTTTAGCTCATCGGTAATGGCAATCCCTGTGCGTTTCTGTCCGTAATCAATTGCGAGAATTCGTGGCATTTTATTTTTTTTTCAAAATTACTTGATTTTTATTGAAACACCGAGAATAAAGTCTCAAAAAGTTGGGATTTTGATTTATTACAAATGCATTTAAATCCTATATTTGTCAAAAATTAGATCACAATGAACAACTTACAATCCATTATTGAAGCCGCTTGGGAAAATCGGGCACTTTTACAAGAAGAAAAAACAACTTCTGCTATACGAAACGTTATTGATTTGTTAGACTCTGGAACTTTACGGGTTGCCGAACCTACTTCAAATGGCTGGCAAGTAAATGAATGGGTTAAAAAAGCGGTGGTTTTGTATTTTCCTATTCAAAAAATGGAAACCATCGAAGTTGGAATTTTTGAATATCATGATAAAATTCCATTAAAACGGGGTTATGCCGAAAAAGGGATTCGCGTAGTTCCTCACGCTGTTGCCCGACATGGAGCGTATATTTCCAAAGGCGTGATTTTAATGCCAAGTTATGTCAATATTGGCGCTTATGTAGATGAAGGCACAATGGTTGATACTTGGGCTACGGTTGGGAGTTGCGCTCAAATTGGAAAAAATGTACATTTAAGTGGTGGCGTTGGAATTGGTGGTGTTCTTGAGCCTTTACAAGCAGCACCGGTTATTATTGAAGATGGCGCTTTTATAGGTTCGCGATGTATTGTTGTTGAAGGCGTACACGTTGGAAAAGAAGCGGTTTTGGGTGCCAATGTATGTTTGACTGCATCAACAAAAATAATTGATGTAACAGGAGAAACGCCAATTGAAATGAAAGGCTTTGTTCCTGCTCGATCCGTTGTGATTCCGGGAAGTTATACCAAAAAATTTGCTGCTGGAGAATTTCAAGTGCCTTGCGCATTGATTATTGGAACTCGAAAACCATCCACCGATTTGAAAACGAGCTTGAATGATGCTTTAAGAGAATATGACGTGGCGGTTTAATTGAAAACTACTTGTTGTTCTTTTGAATTTTAATCAATTTGGCATATTTCATATAGGAAAAAAATGCTTGAATTAAAGAAATTGTCAAACCATCTAATCCGTTTAAAAAACCTTTTTTAATAAAATAACAACGGAAAAAAGCGACTTTACCATTCAAAATTGGTTTGAAAGCATTAATTCGTTTTCCTTGATCATACAATTGTTGAGCATGCCAGGATGAATATTGGTTTTTCTTAGCAATAATTTGTTCCAAAGATTCCCAACCATAATGTAAAATATGAACCGAGACTTTTTTCTCGTTTTGTGCAATAATTTTTTGATGAACAATGGAATCAGAAGGTTTTGCGGTGGATTTATTAAAGAAGCGCACTTTATGATCGGGATACCACCCCGCAAAATCAATTAATTTATCGCCAAGAAAATTTTTCACTCGAAAACTAAAAGCATCAAAATTACCCTGCAAATAATTAGCATTCAAAATAAATTCCTCCGCATCCGAATCAAGAAATTCATCGGCATCGAGATTCAAAATCCAATCGTTTTTACAAAAAGGCAAGCCATGAGTTCGTTGAGGACCATCGCCTAAAAAGGCTTGAGAAATTACAATTGCTCCTTTTTCCTTGGCAATAGCAACCGTATTATCTTTACTATTGGAATCGACAATAATTACTTCGTCACAAACTTTGAATAGCGCATCTATACACTTTCCAATCATTTTCTCCTCGTTAAAAGTAATCACTAATCCGCTAATTGCCATTTTTTTCTAAATTGATTCGGCACAAAAATATAACTTTTGTAGCTATTTTTAGCTTATTTCAAAAATCGGAAGGAACGTTCTTCAAATAGTTTGTATTTTAGCGCATCAAAAATGATTATTGGAAATGAAAATACTTGTAATTCAGCAAAAAAGAATTGGCGACGTTTTGACAAGCACAATTTTGTGCAACAATTTAAAACAATATTATCCCGATGCCACAATAGATTACATGTGTTATCCCAATTGTTTGGACGTTGTTTTGGAAAATCCAAATATTGATAACATAATTGTTTTATCAAATGATGTTCGGAAATCGTATCCCAAGTTTTTTCAATTTATATTAAAAATGCGTGCCAATAAATACGATGCTGTTATAGATGCTTATTGCAAACTCGAAACCAATCTAATTACTTCGTTTTCAGGAGCAAAATATAAAATTTCCTATGATAAAGGGTATTCCAATCTATTTTATAATCATACCGTAAAACGCTTTGAGAATGGTACAAAATCAGAATTAGGATTAGCAATTGACAACCGATTATTGTTATTAAAGCCCTTAATTACTGAAAAAATAACCAATTTTAGACCCAAAGTATTTTTAACGAAAACCGAAATTAAAGAAGCGCAAGACTTGCTTAGTAAGTTCCAAATAAAATTGAGCGAAAAACCAATAATAATGTTTGGAATTTTAGGAAGCGAATGGTACAAAACCTATCCGTTAGAAAAAATGGCCAAAATTATTGATTTTGCGGCGACCAAATTAAACGCTGCAATTTTGTTTAATTACATTCCATCTCAGGTTGAAGATGCCCAAAAACTATATGATTTTTGTGATAAAAAAACCCAAAATAACATTCACTTTAATTTGTATGCCAAAGGATTACGACCATTTTTAGGACTTTTATCCCAATGCGATATGCTTATCGGAAACGAAGGTGGCGCGGTAAATATGGCCAAAGCACTTTCAATTCCAACATTTTCTTTGTTTTCGCCTTCAGTTGATAAAGAAACTTGGCAGATTTTTGAAAATGACAAAGAAAATGTGTCCATTCATTTAAAAGATTTAAAACCAGAAATTTATCAAGAATTTGACGAAAAGTACATCAAGGAACATACTTTTAAATATTTTGACGAATATCCTTTAGAATTGATTTTAGAGAAATTGGAAGCCTATTTTAAAGCTTTAGGATATTTAAAAAATTAAAGCGAATTCAAACCATTCTTGATTTTAACAACCTTATTTTTTCTATTAAAACTTCGGATTGCGTTATTGCTTTTCCAAATTTCTGGATTCGAATAGCCGCGAGCATGGTCCAAATGAACGCAGATAGCGCTATAACGAATTTGTTTGGATAAAAGTCCATTGTTAAACAAACGCTCGCCCAATTCTCGATCCAAACCACCATATTTCATGTCGTGATTAAAACCATTTACTGCCATAATATCTGCCTTAAATCCAGAAGAATTGTGTCCGTTCCAAGATCTTTTTGTGGGAGTTATCCAATTCATAAACTGCGCCAGAAGATTACTTTTGGTGAGTTTTATACTTTTGAAATTCAAATTAAATCCATTTGATTTTAACCACTTTAAATGAAAACAATTTTGGTTTTTTATGTCAATTTCTGAAATAATTTCTGAAACCGAAAGTGGTAATTTAAAATAGCCACCCGATAAAAAATAGCCATTTTCTTGGTTTTTTAAATGCGTTTTAACAAAATCGGCTCGCGGAATGCAATCGCCGTCTGTAAAAAGTAAATAGTCAGAATTAGCTTTTAAAATGGCTTTGTTAAGAATTTTTGATTTTTGAAAACCCTCATCTTCCTGCCAAACATGAACAATTGGGTGTTTGAATTGAGATTGAAATTCATCCAATAATTCTTTGGTTTTTGTTGACGAACCATCATCGGCAACTACAATTTCAAAATCATCCTCCGTTTGGACGCTATAGCCAACGAGCACTTTTTTTAACCATGCTTCGGCGTTATAAGTTGTAATTATTACGGAGATTTTCATTTAAATTATTGAAAAGTGAAAATACTATTTTTTTTGAGAAGAATTACTTCCAAAATTTCAATTTTTGCTTTATTTTCTTTTTTCTATAAAATCGATATTGAAAATCGGCGGTCATTTTCCACAAAGTTTCAAAAATTAAGGCTTCCGATTCACCAGAAACGATTGCGTATTCGTGGCTCATAACGGCAACCATATCTTTTCGAGGCGTTAATCTACATAGGTTTTTCATTCTTTTTTCGAACGACATCGATTCGTGAAATTCCATTCGATTTAAATCGACCAAGAAGAAATTATATTTACCGTCATTGCCTTTTTTAATAAGTGTATTTCCAGGGGAATGGTCTTTAAATTCGATGCCTTTTTTATGTAAATCATATGAAAAACGGATAAATTGACGCAAAATTATTTCGTTTTCTGGAAAATCAGGTATTTCAACCAATTCTCGAAAAGTCAAATCGCAATCCAAATGTTCGCTCACATAATAACTATCTTTCAGACCAACGATGTCAAAATTTTCAAAATAGGCAATTGGAGCTGGCGTTCCAAATCCATTTTCAATTAATTTATTAGCAAATTCAAAGGACCGTTTTGCTTTGGATTTTCGGAAATAGGAATAGATGATTTTATTAATGAAATTAGGCTTTTTGAAAGATTTTATGTTGATTTTTGTGGCTTCTAAATCAAATAGCTTGATGGTATTTCGTTTACCATTTCCAAAAAGGGTGCCTTTATTTTTAAAATTTGTAATTAAATTAAAAATAACGGTATCTTGAAACAACGACTGATTATTATAATTAAATTTCATAGTCGCTTATTTTGAAAAGAAAAAGTCTTTGTATTTATCAATTGATTCTGGAGATTTTAGATAGTTTGGTAAAAATTCCTTGTCCTCAATAATTTCAAATTCTAAATCTCTTCCAAAAATATCTTTGCCCGATTTTATTAATTCTAAAATATGATTTTCGTCTTTATATTGTTGCAAATTGTATTCTGCATGGGCAAAAGCTTCCAGTTTTTCTACAATTTTTTTAACCCCACCAATATAAGTAAAATGCCACCCAGCGTTTGGAACAATCTCATAAACCTCTCCTCTTCTTTTTGTTCGCATAATTATTCTACGAATTTTAGATGGGCTTTTTTTAAGTAATTTATAAGGTAAAACAGCTGTACTATGCCAAATCCCATTTTTCGCTTCTTCTTTATCCATATTACTCCCGCCGTCAAAAATAAGTTTGTTGTTTAGAAAATAGATGAACATATCCATTTTTAGCCCATAAATTTTGGAGATGCCTTTATATATAAGTTGTTTTAATACAATTGAATTTGGAATTTCGTCCAAGTCAGAAATTAAAATTACATCCTCTGGTTGGCAATCTACTAGCGCTTTCTTGATGTAATCTCTTTGATATCGTTCAATTTTCCAAGCAGAAAAAGGATTAATTAAAGGAATAAACAAAGGGTATTTTGTAACTTTTATATGAATTATTTTATTCGAAAATTTAGCAAATCGCTCTTTATTTTCTTCAAAAACAAAAGGTTTTGGTTTGTTTTGATGTGTTCTATCCGCTTCAATTAAGACAAATTTATCGACCACATCGTACAATTCATTTAATCGAATTTCAAGGATGTCTAACTCATTAAAGAATGGGAAACAATCATACACCATAATGTAATATTTTGCACAAATATAAAAAATAATATTAACTTGCGCCGGATATAAATAGACTATGAAAGCACTACTTTCTTGTTCGCTAATAACACCAACTTATAATTGGCCAGAGGCATTGGAATTGCTGCTATTGAGCATTCTAAACCAAAGTCAGCTTCCAAATGAAGTCATCATTGCAGATGATGGTTCAAGAGCTGAAACCAAATTATTGATTGAATCTTTTCAAAAGAAATTTCCCGTTCCGCTTGTTCATATTTGGCATGAAGATAACCAAAATCAGAAGCCAGCCATAATGAATAAAGCCATTGCGGCTTCAAAATATAATTATATCATTGAAATTGACGGTGATATTATTATGAATAAAAATTTCGTAAAAGACCATTTGACATTTGCCCAAAAAGGACATTATTTGTTTGGTTCACGAGCTACTATTCAAGAAAAACTGTTGCCTGATTTATTTTCAAATAAAATAATTTCGTTTTCCTTCTTTTCAAAAGGAATAAAAAAACGTAGCCGAACCATTCGTTTTCCATTATTGATGCATCTAGCAAAAAGCATCGAAAAGCGTTCCAAAAAACTTAGGGGCTGCAATATGTCTTTTTGGAAATCCGATTTTATTAAAATCAACGGATTTAATGAAGATTTAGTTGGCTGGGGAATTGATGATTCTGAAATGATTCAACGATTGCATAATATTGGAATTCGAGGGAAAAGATTAAAATATTCCGGAATTGCCTATCATATTTACCATAAGGAACAATCAAAAAGCCATTTGGATATTAATAATGAAATTGAAAAACAAACTACCGAACAAAAATTAACCTTTATTGAAAAGGGAATAAATCAATATTTATAATGTTTGATATAGCGGTAATACTCATTAATTATAATTCAAGTCAACACACAATTAATTGTGTTCAATCCATTCTAGAAAAGACTTCAAAAAGTGTTTTCTATCAAATTATTATTACAGACAATTGTTCAGAAATAGCTGATTATCTATATTTAAAATCATATTTAGACGAAGCCAATATTCCAAATTTAGAATTGCATCGCAGTGAAATTAATACGGGTTTTGGAGGCGGAAATGAAATTGGAATTTCCTTCGCAAAAGCTACTTATTTGGCCATTTTAAACAACGATACTTTGTTGAAAAATGATTGCTTATCTATTCTAAAAAACAAATTAGATACCGATACAACTATTGGAATTGCTGGTGCGCAAGCGTTCAAAGAAAATGGTGATTTCCTAATTTCGTTGGATCATTTTGCTTCGCCAATAAGAGAAATTTTTGGTCGAAAATTTTTAGAAATTAGTAATCCTAAAAAATATCCAAATAGAAAAAAAAGATATACAAAACCAGTAAAAGTTAACTTCATACCTGGAAGTTTTATGTTTGTAAGAACCACTGATTTTGAAAAAGCAGGTGGTTTTGATACTTCTATTTTTTTATATTATGAAGAAACCGATTTATGTATTCGATTAGCAAACATTTCAAAATTTGCCTATTTAATTCCTGAAGCCGAATTTACCCATTTTCACGGAGCCAGCACAGAAAAATCATTGGCAATAAAAAAAGAATTGAAAATTTCGCTACTTTATATTATTCGCAAACATTATGGCTATTGGGCGCACAAATTAGTTTTGGCATTTTTACTATTTAAGTATTTTTTTAGTAGTATTATAAAATCAAAAAACTGGCCATTGTTTGTGCTTTTAATAAACGGAGCTAACTTATCTAAATCATTGAAAAACAAGCAGAAAAAAGTTCTAATCTAAAGTGTTAGATTTTGTTTTTTATTCGTCAATAAACACTTTTTTGAATTTATCCATCACCTTTTGAGGAGCAAATTGATCTGAATATGCATCCCAATTTATTGTAGTATTAGGAGTAAAATTTTCAATAATACTAATTAATTTCTCGCTGTTTTCATAAACCAATGCTTTATCGCCCAAGATTTCAATATGCGATTTTTCTTCAGAATTTGCCCAGGTAATTACTGGTTTATTGGAAACCGAAAATTCGCCAATAGCAATTCCAAAACTTTCGCCTTGTTTTCGTGCGTGCAAATAAGCATCGCATGTATTAATGAACTTTGCCTTATAAATTTCGTCAACGGTTGTAGGCAAAAAAATAACGTTTTTATATGGCCGAAAAATGCTTTTAAATACAAAAGAATTTGTTCCTAAAAACAAAAAATACAATTGCTTGTTTTTTCTCGAAAGTTGTTTTACTACCGATTTTACAAATGAAAGATCGAAGGTTTTATCACCGCCATGTCGCCCAAAAACAATAGCATCTTCTGGGATATTTAATTCTTTTCGAAGGTTGAAATCGGTTTTTTCGACGTGAATCATATGCGGAACAAATGGTGCTTTTCCTCCTGTCATTTCTTGTGAAAGCCATTCGGAAACATAAGCATAAACATCGCCGTGAGGTTGATAATATTTGAAAACCGTATGTATAGCTGTTTTGCAATTAGAAACTTCAATTCCGTCGTTTTTTCCTGCTTTTATTGCATAAAAAAGCGAGGCTTTTTCGGTTTCTACAATTTTCTCTAAATCAGAAATCGCATCATATCCAATTACTTTAAATTTCTTTTTAAAACGATCAATTGAAGGTTCATAATTTTGCTTATTGTTTTTATCATACAAAATTACAGACTGATTATTTAGTAGTTCTTCGTTGAAAACTGCATAATTATAAACCGCATTTGATGTGCCTCGATAAGAC
>CAIMBK010000032.1 GCA_903839195.1 uncultured Bacteroidota bacterium
AAAGTTTCTTTAACGGCTTATGAAAAATATTTTGTTGCCATTGCAAGATAAAATTCAATTGTTTGAGAAAAAAGTAGAAGACACTCACAAAGAAAGTATTGATTATCACGCGGCTTTACGCCAACAAATTTTAGGTTTGAGCGAAATGAATGCGCAAATGAGTAAAGAAACTTTGAATTTGACTAAGGCTTTAAAAGGCGATAGCAAAATGCAAGGAAATTGGGGCGAATTGGTTTTGGAACGCGTTTTGGAAAAATCGGGATTGGAAAAAGACAGAGAATATTATGTGCAACAAAGCCACACAACAACCGACGGAAGTCGCGTTTTTCCTGATGTAGTGATTAATCTTCCTGACGGAAAAAAGATGATTGTCGATTCGAAAGTTTCTTTAACGGCTTATGAAAAATACATCAACGAAGAAGATGAAACTTTGAAAAATGGTTGGTTGAAAGAACATGTTTCTTCTGTAAAACGACATGTTGAACAGCTGGGCGAAAAAAACTATCACGAATTGTATCAAATGGAAAGCCCTGATTTTGTGTTGCTTTTTATTCCGATAGAAACTGCTTTCGCATTGGCATCGAACGAAGACATTACTTTATATAATAAGGCCTTTGAGAAAAACATTGTAATCGTAACCCCTTCCACCCTATTAGCAACTTTACGAACTATAGATAGTATGTGGGCCAATCAAAAACAACAAGAAAACGCTTTTGAAATAGCCCGACAAGCGGGAGCTTTGTATGATAAATTTCAAGGATTGATGGAAGATTTAATCAAAATTGGAAAGCGGATTGACGAAAGCAAATCGGAATATGGATTGGCCATGAACAAGCTTTTTGAAGGCAAAGGAAATTTGATAAATAGCGTTGAGAAATTGAAAAAAATGGGCGCTAAAGCCAAAAAGTCATTACCCGAAAATGTAATAAAAAAAGCGGAATTTGATGATTTAGAATGATTATGAAACCTCCAAAAATTACTTCCCCATTATGAAAATTCGTGATGGGGATTTTTTTTTAAAATAAACATATATTTTTGTTTAACATTATTATAAAATAGTTAAACATTATCTATATTTGTAAAAATTATAATTAATGCCTCAAAAAGTATATACCGAATTAGAAATTGATCGAATTATAGAAATGGCCTGGGAAGACCGAACCACTTTTGATGCAATTTTTTTACAATTTGGATTAAAAGAGCAAGAAGTTATTGATTTAATGCGTTCGGAAATGAAACTTTCTAGTTTTAAAATGTGGCGCGAACGAGTTCAAGGCAGAAAAACTAAACACGAAAAATTGAGAGATTTTCGTGAAGGTCGATTTAAATGTTCGATGCAACGACAAATAAATAATAACAAAATTTCAAAGCGATAATAATGAAAAATATAGTCATCATTGGCGGAAGCAAAGGAATTGGAAAAGCAATTTTGCAACAACAATTGGAAAATAATAGAGTTTACAATTTGAGTAGAACTTCGCCCGAATTTACCCATCCGAATTTGAAACATTTTGAAATCAATGCGCTTCAAGATGCCTTACCCGATATAGAAAATATTGATGTTTTGATTTATTGTCCTGGTTCCATCAATTTGAAACCGATTATGAGTTTAAGCATTGATGATTTTAAGAATGATTTTGAAATCAATGTAATTGGTGCGGTGAAAGTCATTCAAAAATATTTACCCAACTTGAAAAAAGGAACAAATCCATCGATTGTTTTGTTTAGCACGGTGGCGGCCAAAATGGGAATGCCTTTTCATGCAAGCATTGCAACCGCAAAAGCGGGAGTTGAAGGATTAGTAAAATCATTAGGCGCCGAATTGGCATCGGTGGTTCGAGTGAATGCAATTGCACCAACCATTACCGATACGACATTGGCTTCGAATATTTTAAGAAATGATCGAATGAAAGAAAATATGATTGAAAGACATCCGATGAAAAATTACTTACAACCCGAAGAAGTGGCTAATATGGTTGATTTTTTGATTTCTGAAAAGGCAAAATCTATTTCAGGACAAATTTTCGAGATGGATTATGGATTGGTTACATTTAAAATATAAAAATGAAAGGATACGAAAAAATTGAAACTTACGATTTAGATAAAATAGAAACCCTATCGGATAACTATCGTTTGATAATTGAGAATCTTGGCGAAGACACCCAACGCGAAGGAATTGTAAAAACACCCGAAAGAGCTGCCAAAGCGATGCAATATTTGACTCATGGATACGACATTGACCCGTCAGAAATATTAAAATCAGCGCTGTTTTCTGAAGACCATCAACAAATGATTGTTGTTAAAGATATCGAAGTCTATTCGATGTGCGAACATCATATGTTGCCATTTTTTGGAAAAGCACATGTGGCTTATATCCCAAATGGAAAAATAGTAGGTTTGAGTAAAATTCCAAGGGTGGTTGATGCTTTTGCAAGAAGATTACAAGTTCAAGAACGATTAACTGATGAAATAAAAAACTGCATTCAAGAAGCCTTAAATCCGCTTGGTGTTGCCGTGGTTATTGAAGCGCAACACATGTGTATGCAAATGCGGGGAATTCAGAAACAAAATTCAGTTACAACTACCTCATCATTTACAGGCGCATTTGAAAAAGACAAAACTCGAAAAGAGTTTATCAGTTTGGTTGCTAATAAATTAAGTTAGGAAAATATTTGATTATTAGAAAAAAAATGTATTTTTGAATGAATTATCATCCTAAAATATTTTAAATTTTGAATAAACTAAACTATTTATTACTCGCCTTTTTTTTTATTATAAGCTCCTGTTCCGATAAAGATGATACTAATTATGTGCAAATTGAACAAGTTAGTGTTGATTTAACTAAAGTTCCCTACGAGAAATTATCAGAATATCATTTTTTTGTTGGCGAATTAAACAAAATGAATCCAACAGATCGAGTCATTCCCTATAAACCTGCTAGTGAACTTTTTTCGGATTATGCGCATAAAAAAAGATTTGTGTGGATGCCCGCAAATGTCAAAGCAAGCTATGATGGCGATGATAATGTTTTAAATTTTCCTGTTGGAACGGTCTTAATAAAAACGTTTTATTATGATAATGTTCAACCTGAAAATGTTACAAAAATAATTGAAACACGGCTTCTCGTCAAAAAAACAGATGGTTGGAAAGCCTATGATTATATTTGGAACGCCGAACAAACTGATGCTACATTAGATGTTGTTGGAAATGGCAATTTTGTTCCAATCACTTGGATTGAAAACAATACTACAAAAAGCACCAATTATAAAATCCCTTCACAAACGGAATGTGTTACCTGTCATAAAATAAATCCCAATCAAACGGGCGAAATTACTATTCCTATTGGCCCAAAACCTCAAAACTTAAATTATACTTATAATTATGGTACATTTTCAAAAAATCAATTGGACCATTGGATAAGCGAGGGATTTATTGACAATACATTGCCTGAGAGAATTAATATTAAATCAACCATTGATTGGAAAGACACTAGTTTTTCATTAGAACTTAGAGCCCGATCCTATATTGACATCAATTGTGCTCATTGCCATAGAAATGGAGGACATTGTGATTATACACCACAACGGTTTAATTTCAGTAATACTGACATGCACACTTTTGGAGTTTGTTTAACACCTTTATTTGCTATTCCCAATAAACCATTTGTTATCAATGGTGGAAATGCCGCTCGTTCCGAATTAATTTACAGAATAAACACAACAATAGGTTCTGAGATGATGCCAATTATTGGTCGAACCCTTATTCATACCGAAGGAGTTCAATTAATGACCGACTGGATCAATTCATTACCCGCTAATTGCCACTAAACTATTAAATCTAATTTATCATGAAAAAAACATTACTTTTTATTCTGCTTTTTATTTTTCAACAAATTAAAGCACAAGACACGTGTATTGAAGCCGTTCCAATAACTGCTGGATATTATACCGTAGATGCAATTAATGGAACTGATGTTCCAAGCCCAATTTGTGCAGAAAATGGAACTGGCGCAACTGCTGGCGAATGGTATTCCTATACGCCAACTCAAAATTATTCAGTTACTGTTTCGACCGAATTACAAATCAATTTAAACAAAGACACCCGAATTCATATTTATTCAGGCACATGCAGTAGTTTAACTTGTATTGCTGGAGATGATGATGCTGGATCAATAGGAACAGGTTATCT
>CAIMBK010000033.1 GCA_903839195.1 uncultured Bacteroidota bacterium
AAATGGGTTCGCCAGAAGACTTAAGTAATTTTGTAACCGCCGTAATTCATGAAGGTTCTTTTGATAAATTAGTTCGTTTTATTGAACAAGCCAAAAAAGATACCGATGCCGAAATCATTCTCGGTGGAAATTACGACAAATCGGTTGGATACTTTATTGAACCCACGGTAATTGTTACCACAAATTCAAAATATGCCACAATGGAAACCGAATTATTCGGACCCGTGATGACCATTTATGTTTATGATGACGCCCAATGGGAAAACACTTTAAAACTTGTGGACGAAACTTCTGAATATGCGTTAACTGGGGCCGTTTTTAGTCAAGACCGCTATGCCATTGAACAAGCAACAATCGCATTACAAAATGCCGCAGGAAATTTTTATGTCAATGACAAACCAACTGGAGCCGTTGTAGGAATGCAGCCTTTTGGAGGCGCAAGAGCTTCTGGAACCAATGACAAAGCGGGTTCGGCACTGAATTTATTGCGTTGGGCATCTCCAAGAACCATTAAAGAAACGTTTGTAACCCCAGAAGATTATAGATATCCGTTTTTGGGAGAATAATATTCTTAGGAAATATAAAACGAAAAAGCCGAATCAATGATTCGGCTTTTTTTATATTATAAAACGTAAAACGTTACGACTTTCGACAAAATTTTACGCCTTAAACTTCAAAGGCAAATGCACTACTTTCTTTGTTTCGAAAAATTCATCGGCAAACAAATCAGAAATATTGAATTCGGTTGCCTGAGGGAAAGCGGCCAATTCTTCGGTTAAATCGCCCCCTTTAAGGTATAAAATTCCGTTTTTCAATTCGTGTTTGTGCTGTTTTTTGATTTTGTCCTTCACCCACGAAACAAAATCAGGCATGTTGGTTACGGCGCGACTTACAATAAAATCAAAATCGCCTTTAACATTTTCGGCGCGAATTTGTTCGGCTTTTACATTTTTTAGTTCCAAGGCTTCGGCTACGGCTTTTACGACATTTATTTTCTTCAAAATAACATCAATCAAATAAAAACGGGTTTCAGGAAAAAGAATGGCCAAGGGAATTCCAGGAAAACCGCCGCCAGTTCCTACGTCCAAGATGAAAGTTCCTGGTTCAAACTTTTGAATTTTGGCAATGGCCAAAGAATGCAGCACATGTTTAACATACAATTGATCAATATCTTTGCGAGAAATTACATTGATTTTGGAATTCCAATCAAAATAAAGTGCTTCTAATTGCCGAAACTGCTGGAGTTGCTTTTCGGTCAAGTTTGGAAAATACGCAATAATTTCTTCCATTGTTTGAATTTTTAACAAAAGTAATGATTTTCCAGTTACCAGAAAACGCTACACAAACAGAAAATAATAACGAAAAACTAGAACAAACCCCGTCAATTCGAGTGATTTAAGGTTTTGAAAACGCCAGTTTTTGAAACCTAGAATTGTATCGATAACCTTTATTGCGACTAAGTTCTCGATACATTTTTTATAAAATAGCTACTCGCAATTTCATAAAAAACACCCGCTCCGCAAAGTCTCCGGACTTTGAGGCAGCCAACGCTCCGCTGCTGGACTAAACAGAATCTTTCGCGTGGCATTAAAAATAAATGTTTAAATTTGACGTGTACTCTAAAATAAATAACATGAAAAACGTAATGAAATTTGTCGCACTATTTGGAATACTATTTATTTCTTGTTCTGAACATACCAATGCTACAAACGAAACCTGCGATTCAAATTCAGAAGTTATCGCTGAATCGGTTTTTAGCCAAATTAGCACTTCAAATTATGGCATTTCAAACGTAATTCTAAATGGAAATTGTCTAGAAATAACTATAGGTTCCAGTGGCTGTAATGCAGAGCAGTGGCAAATGAATTTATACAGTACTGATGCATTTTACAAGGTTTATCCATTGCAAAGAGCAGTGAAAGTTGAATTAATAAACAATCAAGAATGTCTTGCTGTATTCCAAAAAACAAAATCTTTTGACTTGACGCCTTTTCGAATTGAGGGACAAAATCAGACCACTCTAAATATTGAGGGTTGGAATGAACAAATTATATATTACTATTAACGTCTTCCGTTAAAGCAAATTCCTTAGCATTCCAAAATAAACAAGACATTGGCGCAATCGAACCAATTTTCAAATTTCCAAATTCAAACCACACCAAAACAGAAGAATTACGACCAAGCACAAAGGCATTGAAATATTTAACTGATTTTTAGGTTTAACAATTTATATATTATTTATCTTTGGGGAAAATTCAATCAGAATTATATGAATATGAATGCTCCAACCTTTGCCAGAAACGACTCAATGAAGTTTTTTCGTACTTTAAATTCTCGCGTAAACGATTATTTTAAAGACAACAACATAAAAAAAACGGGAAATTGGAAACTCCATTTGAAGACCATTATCATGTTTTCCCTTTTTTTAACACCTTATTTTTTAATTTTAGCACTAAATATGCCGTTTTGGTTGCACTTACTTTTTAGTGTAATAATCGGTATTGGTATGGCTGGCGTTGGAATGAATGTGATGCACGACGGAAACCACGGGTCGTATTCTTCCAAACCTTGGTTGAATAAAATAATGGGGTCAAGCATCTATATTTTGGCCGGAAACGTCTATAATTGGCAAGTACAACACAATGTTTTACACCACACCTATACCAATATCCCCGGTCATGACGAAGATTTAGATGCAGGAAGAGTAATTCGTTTTACGAAAGACGCCAAATGGTACAACTTTCATAAATTTCAACATTATTATTCCGTTTTTCTATACGGTTTATTGACTTTCAATTGGGCTTTAACCACCGATTTCAAACAAATGAAAACCTATTTGAAACGAAAATTATCCTACGGTGACGCCAAAAGCGCCAAAACATTATGGACCACATTAGTCATCACAAAAGTGATTTATTTTGGCGTATGGATTGTTATTCCAATGGCATTAGGAATTGTTTGGTGGCAAGTATTAATCGGCTTTTTTGTAATGCATTATACCGCAGGATTAATATTAAGCATTGTTTTTCAATTGGCTCACGTAGTCGAAGAAACCACCAACCCAAGTCCTGATGAAAACGGCGAAATAGCCAACACCTGGGCGATACATCAATTGTACACCACTACGAATTTTGCACCAAAAAATTGGATTGTCAATTGGTACACCGGCGGATTAAACCATCAAATCGAACACCACATTTTCCCTAATATTAGTCATGTTCATTATGGTAAAATTGCACAAATTGTAAAGCAAACTGCCGAAGAATGCAACTTGCCTTATTACGAATACAAATCAATGCGAAGTGCTGTAATTGCACACTTTAAACACCTAAAAGATTTAGGAATAAAACCAGCATTAACCACATAAAAAAACAAAAAACAACTACAACTATTACAAAAATGGACGGAATTCTTTCGGATAGGATTAACAATTTATCTACTTCACAAACACTAGCCATGGCGGCTTTAGCCAGAGAATTAAAAGCGCAAGGAAAAGACATCATTAGTCTGAGTTTAGGCGAACCCGATTTCAACACACCAGACTTCATCAAAGAAGCAGCTAAAAAAGCCATAGATGAAAATTATAGCACCTATTCGCCAGTCGAAGGGTATTTAGAATTAAAAGAAGCCATTTGCCGAAAATTCAAAAGAGACAATAATTTAGAATACAAACCGTCTCAAATTGTCGTTTCAACAGGCGCCAAACATTCGCTTTATAATATTGCCCAAGTCATGCTAAATGAAGGTGATGAAGTCATTCTTCCTGCGCCATATTGGGTTAGTTATTTCGAAATAATCAAATTATCAGGCGGTATTCCTGTAGAAGTTCCAACCTCCGTTGCCACCGATTTCAAAATCACTCCCGAACAATTACAAGCAGCCATTACGCCAAAAACAAAAATGATTTGGTTTAGTTCGCCTTGTAATCCAAGTGGATCTGTTTATGATCGTGCGGAATTAACCGCATTAGCCAAAGTATTAGAAAATTACCCTAAAATATTTGTAGTTTCTGACGAAATTTACGAACACATCAATTTTTCAGGCACTTTTTGTAGCATAGGTTCCATTCCTGGAATGCTAGAAAAAACCATAACCGTAAATGGTGTAGCCAAAGCATTCGCAATGACGGGATGGCGAATTGGTTATATTGGCGCACCCGAATTCATTGCAAAAGCGTGTACCAAAATCCAAGGACAAGTTACAAGCGGTGCCAATAGTATTGCCCAACGCGCCACAATTACTGCTGTCGATGCTGATCCAAGTGTTTTAAAAGATATGGTGAATGCCTTTCATAGTCGTAGAGATTTAGTCGTTGGGCTATTAAAAGAAATTCCTGGCGTTAAAATAAATGTGCCAGAAGGTGCTTTTTACGTATTTCCAGATGTTTCATCCTTCTTCGGAAAAACATTAAAAGGAACTTTTATCAAAGACGCCACCGATTTCTCCATGTATCTTTTGGCCGAAGCCAATGTGGCCACGGTTACGGGAGATGCTTTCGGAAATCCCGATTGTATCCGTTTTTCTTATGCCACAAGCGATGTTTTATTAACAGAAGCTTTACGAAGAATAAAAGAAGCCGTAGCGTAACTTTTACCACAAATTAAATGGGTTTAAAGTATAGGGTTTAGCGTTTCACAACCTTAAACTTTAAACTTTAAACTTTTTTATTTTATGAAAATACTACTACTAGGTTCGGGCGAATTAGGAAAAGAATTTGTGATTGCGGCCCAACGCATTGGTCAAATCGTTATTGCAGTTGATAATTATGAAAATGCGCCTGCAATGCAAGTGGCCCACGATTTTGAAGTCATCAACATGCTTGATGGCGCTGAATTAGACCGAATTGTCGCCAAACACCAACCCGATTTTATAGTTCCAGAAATTGAAGCCATTCGCACCGAACGTTTTTATGACTACGAAAAACAAGGAATTACAGTAGTTCCCTCAGCAAAAGCGGCCAATTTCACCATGAATAGAAAAGCAATTCGCGATTTGGCTGCCAAAGAATTACATCTGAAAACCGCCAATTATCGCTACGCAACTTCCACAGAAGAAATGAAAAAAGCGGTTCAAGAAGTGGGAATTCCATGTGTAGTAAAACCCTTAATGTCCTCATCTGGAAAAGGGCAATCAACCATAAAAACAGCATCCGATATTGAAAAAGCTTGGAAATATGCTGTTGAAGGTTCTCGTGGCGATGTGGTGGAAGTAATTGTAGAAGCTTTTGTTAAATTCAATTCCGAAATCACATTATTGACGGTAAGTCAAAACAACAATCCAACACTTTTTTGTGCGCCAATTGGTCACCGACAAGAACGGGGCGATTATCAAGAAAGTTGGCAACCCGCTCAAATTTCTGACAAAGATTTATTTGAAGCACAAGATATGGCCGAAAAAGTTACCGAAGCTTTGGGAGGCGCAGGTCTATTTGGTGTAGAATTTTTCTTGACCGATGACGGTGTTTATTTCTCTGAATTATCTCCAAGACCTCATGATACTGGAATGGTAACGTTGGCTGGAACACAAAATTTCAATGAATTTGAATTGCATTTACGAGCGATTTTGAGTTTGCCTATTTTCGAAATTAAATTAGAAAAAGCAGGAGCAAGTGCTGTGATTTTAGCCTCAGAAAATTCAAATAATCCAACATTTTCAGGCATTGAAAAAATTGCTGCCTTACCAAAAACCGATTTAAGAATTTTCGGAAAACCAACTTCTAGACCCTACAGAAGAATGGGTGTTGCATTAGTTTATGATGATTTGGAAACACCAATGGAAGCAATTGTTGAACGCGCAAAACAAGCAGCAAGTTTGGTCCAATTGAATTATTAAAAAAATACTATTTTTGCAAATGGTTTTTTTGTTCTTCATTTTGAACAACATTACAATTTAAACTTTAAACAAAAAATATGAAAGCATATATATTTCCAGGTCAAGGCGCACAATTCTCAGGAATGGGAAAAGAATTATACGAAAACTCGGCATTAGCCAAAGAATTATTTGAAAAAGCAAACGAAATTTTGGGTTTTCGAATCACCGATATCATGTTTGAAGGTACTGCAGAAGAATTGAAAGAAACCAAAGTAACGCAACCAGCGGTTTTTTTACATTCCGTTATTTTGGCAAAAACCTTAGAAGATTTTAAACCCGAAATGGTGGCGGGACATTCGTTAGGCGAATTTTCGGCTTTAGTTGCTAATGGAGCATTGTCTTTTGAAGACGGATTAAAATTGGTTTCAAAACGCGCGTTGGCAATGCAAAAAGCTTGCGAAATCAAACCCTCAACCATGGCGGCCGTATTGGGATTGGAAGACAAAATTGTGGAAGACGTTTGTGCCTCAATTGATGGAGTTGTGGTTGCTGCTAATTACAATTGCCCAGGTCAATTAGTAATTTCTGGAGAATTTTCAGCAGTTGAAAAAGCCTGTGAGGCTATGAAAGAAGCAGGTGCGAAACGTGCTTTGTTGTTGCCAGTGGGAGGCGCTTTTCATTCACCAATGATGGAACCAGCAAGAGAAGAATTGGCTGCAGCCATAGAAGCAACCACTTTTTCAACGCCAGTTTGTCCGGTATATCAAAATGTGACGGCAAATGCGGTTTCGGATCCAAACGAAATTAAGAAAAACCTAATTATTCAATTGACTGCGCCTGTAAAATGGACGCAATCGGTGCAACAAATGATAAAAGACGGAGCCACACTTTTTACCGAAGTAGGTCCTGGAAAAGTTTTGTCAGGATTGGTTAATAAAATTGACAGAGATGCGATTACAGAAAATGCGTAAATAAAAAACGGATTATTTCTATATCAAAAAACCCAAATTAAATTTGGGTTTTTTTATGATGATTTTATAAACTAGCTTCGGATTTTCTGCTCCCATTTCCAAGCACTTTCCATCGCTTCTTCGAGAGTTGATTGGGCTTTCCAACCCAAAATATTATTGGCTTTATCGGTATTGGCGTAGGCGGAAGTAATATCGCCTTCTCGACGAGCAACAATTTTGTAAGGTAATTTTTGTCCCGATACTTTTTCGAAGGCAGCAATAACTTCCAAAACGGAACTTCCGGTTCCGGTTCCGAGGTTGAAGGTTTCTACTTTTTCGATATTTTTATTATTCAATAACCTTTGAAGGGCAATAACATGGGCTTTCGCCAAATCGACCACGTGAATATAATCGCGAATGGCTGTTCCGTCTGGTGTGGGATAATTATCGCCATAAACGGCTAATTCTTTTCGAAGTCCGAAACCCGTTTGGGTAATAAAAGGTACCAAATTTTGCGGAACACCAATTGGCAACTCCCCTATTTCTGCAGATGGATGCGCGCCAATCGGATTGAAATAGCGCAATAAAATAGCATTGATATTGGAGACTTTTGCAACATCGGTGATGATTTCTTCGCCAATTTGTTTGGTGTTTCCGTAAGGCGACATCGCAATTTGAATGGACGAATCTTCTGTAATTGGCATTTTTTCGGCTTGACCATAAACGGTGCAAGAAGAACTAAAAATAAAATTAGCGTTTGATTTTTGCTGTAATTCTTGAAGTAAATAAACCAACGAATTGATATTGTTTTCGTAATACAACAATGGGTTTTCAACACTTTCGCCCACTGCTTTGGACGCTGCAAAATGAATTACGCCAGCAATGTCGTTGTGTTTTTTGAAAAAATCTTGAAGTGCGGATTTTTCTCTAACATCTACTTTTTCGAATAGCGGCAATTGTCCCGTTATTGCAACAATTCCGTCCAATACAGAAGTTGTTGAGTTGGAAAGATTGTCAATTATTACAACCTCAAAACCTTCGTTTTGCAATTCAACAACGGTGTGCGAACCTATAAAACCTAAACCTCCTGTTACAAGTATTTTCATTTTATCAATATTTTATGGTTATGCGAAACTAAGCACTTTTTCCAGCCCTGTTTACTTCACTTAAATTTTATTTTCATTGTCGTTTGCAGCGGAAATCCGAAGCTTTTGGGCGTGGATTGATGCGAAAACCAGGAAAAAACTGCAAAAAATTATTTCAAAAAGTTCAAAACTGTTTGTGTAATGAACGCTATTTGTTCGTCGTCTAGTTCCGTGTGCATTGGCAATGAAAGTACTTCTTTGACCAATTGGTTCGTTACTGGAAAATCTTCTTCTTTGTATCGAGTGTCCAAATAGGCCTTTTGTGAATGCAACGGAATTGGGTAATAAATGGCGCATGGAATTCCGTTATCCAATAAATGCTGCATCAATGCATTTCGATCGGCATCAATAATTCGCAAGGTATATTGGTGAAAAACATGACAATCACAGGCGTCACAAATAGTTGGTGCGATTAGGTTTTTATGCCCTTGAAAGGCGGTCGAGTATTTTCGTGCGGCGTTTTGTCGTGCGGCATTATAATCGTCAAGATGCGGTAATTTGGCATTCAAAACAGCGGCTTGAATACTATCCAAACGTGAATTTACGCCTACTACATCGTGATGGTATCTTTCATACATTCCGTGATTTACGATTCCGCGCAATTTATGTGCTAATACATCGTCGTTGGTAAAAATGGCGCCACCATCTCCGTAGCAACCTAAATTTTTGGAAGGAAAAAAAGACGTAGAAGCTACGTGTCCAATTGTTCCGGCTTTCTTTTTAATGCCTCCAGAAAAACCACAATTGGCTCCAATGGCTTGTGCATTATCTTCAATTACAAATAAATTATGTTCGTTGGCAATTTGCATAATCGCTTCCATATTGGCGGCGCGACCAAACAAATGAACGGGAACAATTGCTTTTGTTTTTGGGGTAATGGCTTTTTTTATGGCTTCAATAGAAATGTTCATATTTACTAAATCCACATCAACAAGAACGGGCGTTAATTGCAACAAAGCGATAACTTCAACGGTTGCCGCAAAAGTAAAATCAGCTGTAATTACCTCATCGCCTGGTTTTAAATCCAATCCCATCATTGCGATTTGCAACGCATCGGTTCCGTTGGCGCAAGGAATAACATGTTTGACATCCAAATAGGCTTCTAGTGCTTTTTGAAATTGATGCACTTGCGGTCCATTAATATAGGTATTAGTATCTAATATTTCTTGAATCGAATGATTTACGGTTGTTGCTATTTTTTCATATTGACCTTTTAAGTCAACCATTTGGATTTTTTTCATCAATATATAAATTAAAATTTGGCGTTAAAAGTGACTAATAAAACCACTTTTTGTTAAATGAAATACAAAAATAGTTATTTAATGAGTTATAGCAATGAAAATTCTATAAAGTGATGTATTTTAGCGACACAAAAATTAGACTATGTTTTTTATATATAATTTATTGGCTGTTTTTTCCGAATTTCTTTTGAAAATTATAGCGCTTTTTAATCCAAAAATTAAACTTTTTGTTGACGGTCAAGCGAATTCTTTCGGGATTTTGAAGGCCAAAATCAAAGCTTACGATAAGATGATTTGGTTTCATGCGGCATCATTAGGCGAATATGAACAAGGATTGCCATTGATGGAAAAAATAAGAAGCAAATACCCCAATCATTTAATCGTGTTGACTTTTTTTTCGCCTTCGGGTTATGAAATTAGAAAAAATAATGGCGTGGCGGATGTTACGGTTTATTTGCCATTGGATACAAAAAGTAACGTAAAACAATTTATGGAAATTGTGCGTCCGGAAATGGTGTTTTTTATTAAATATGAATATTGGCCAAACTATTTGAATGCCCTTAAAATTAGCGAAACCCCAACGTATTTAGTTTCAGGGATTTTTAGAGAAAATCAAGCTTTTTTCAAGTGGTACGGTAGTTTTTATAGAAAAAGTTTGGATGCTTTTGAACATTTTTTTGTACAAAATAGTTCATCGAAAAAATTAGCGTTAACCCTTGGAAAATCAAATGTAACTGTTTCGGGCGATACGCGTTTTGATCGGGTTGCTGCTATTTTGGAGCGGGATAATGGCTTGGATTATATCTCGGAATTTAAAAACAACACATTGACAATTGTGGCTGGAAGTTCTTGGCCAAAAGACGAAAGTTTGTTGGTTGATTTCATTAATTCAACTTCCGTTCCTTTAAAATTTATAATTGCGCCACACAATATTCAACCTGATCAGATTCTGGAATTGAAAAATTCGATTACTAAAAAATGTGTTTTATTTTCCGAAAATAGCAGCGCCTCTTTGGCCGAATTCGATGTTTTTATTATTGATGTGGTTGGAATTTTGACCAAGATTTATAGTTACGCCGACATTGCGTATGTTGGTGGCGGATTCGGAAATCCAGGCGTTCATAATATTTTGGAACCTGCAACTTTTGGCGTTCCGATTATTATTGGCCCTAATTTTTCGCATTTTGCCGAAGCTACGGCTTTAGTAAACATGGGTGGTTGTGTGTCAATTTCGGATAAAGAATCTCTTTTTGATATTCTAGAAATACTAATCAATAACGAAGACATTCGAAATGAAAAAGGCCACATTTGTAGCACATTTGTAGAAATGAACAAAGGTGCGACGGCTATTGTTATGAATTATATTACCTCTAAATAAAAACTTCAAATTAATTTACTATGAAATACATTAAATTACTTTTATTAGTATTTGTAATTCAAATTCACGCGCAACAAGGCGGCATGTGGATTCCTTCTTTATTGAAAGGAATGAACGAAAAAGAGATGAAAAACCTGGGAATGAAAATGAGTGTTTCCGACATTTATGACGTCAATAAATCGAGTTTAAAAGATGCGGTTCCCCATTTTAATGGTAGTTGTACTTCGGAGGTAATTTCGCCGAAAGGCTTATTATTGACAAACCATCATTGTGGAATTTCACAAATTCAGCACCATTCATCGGTAGAAAACGATTATTTAACCAATGGTTTTTGGGCTTATAAAATGGAAGAGGAATTGCCAAATGACAATTTGGTTGTTACATTTATAATTAAAATCGAGGATATTACTACAAAAGTGCTTGAAGGAACCAGCGCTTTGACTTCTGAAGCGGAAAAGCAAAAGAAAATACAGGAAAACATTACCGCTTTGAGTGTTTCATTACCGAAAGAAAGCTGGCAAGAAAACAAAATTAGGACTTTTTTTGAGGGCAACCAATACTTGTTATTTGTAACTGAAACCTTCAAAGACATACGATTGGTTGGCGCCCCTCCATCATCCATTGGAAAATTTGGTTCAGATACTGATAACTGGATTTGGCCGCGTCATACGGGTGATTTTTCATTATTTCGGATTTATGCCGATAAGAACAATCGTCCGGCGAGTTATTCAAAAGAAAATGTTCCGTATACCCCAAAACACTTTTTGCCTGTTTCATTAGACGGTGTAAAAGAAGATGATTTTACGATGGTTTTTGGTTATCCAGGAAAAACAAACGAATATTTACCCGCTGTTGCAATTAAACAAATTGAAAAGGAATTGAATCCAGCAAAAATTGAAGTTCGGGAACATGCTTTGAAAGTGGCCGATGGATTTATGCGAAAAGACAATGCAATTAAAATCCAATATGCTTCAAAATATGCTAGCATTGCTAATTATTGGAAAAAATGGATTGGCGAAAACAAAGGTTTAATTCTGGCGGACGTTGTTTCGATTAAGAAAAAACAAGAACGGGTTTTTCAAGAAAAAGTAATTTCGGCTGGAAAACAAACAGAATACGGGGATTTACTGGCCGATTTTGAAACCAATTACAAAGCAATCGCTCCCTACGCCTTAGCAAGAGATTATTTTTCGGAAGTAGTATTAAAAAACACCGAATTGTTGAGCGTTGGATACAAATTGTATCAATTGGAACAAGTTTTCAATTCCAAAGGGGAACAAGCATTTATAGACAGAAAAAATAATTTAGTAACTAGTTTGGGAGATTTCTATAAAAATTTCAATGCCAATGTTGACGAAAAAGTATTTGAACAATTAATTGGCATTTATTCAAAAAAAGTGCCTTTGCCATTTTTGCCTTCTAGTTTATCAAATATAAACGCTACGGATTTTGCAACAGCAATTTACGGACAATCTAAATTAGTGAATTATAATGGGCTTCAAGCCTTGCTTTCTGGCGATTCCAAAACGGTTTTGGCCAACTTAAATACTGATAAAGGATATGGATTAATAAAAGAAATAGCCGAAAAATATCTGAAAGACGTTGCGCCAAAATATGATGAAATCAATTTAAAAATTACCGCTTTGCAACGTACGTATATGAAAGCGCAATTGGAATTAAATCCAAATTCAAGGCTGTTTCCTGATGCGAATAGCACTTTGCGAGTAACTTACGGAAAAGTGAAAGGATATACTCCCAAAGGGGCTGCAAAATATTCGCCAGTAACCTATTTGGATGGCGCCATGGAAAAATACGTTCCTGGGGATTACGAATTTGATATGCCTGCAAAATTAATTGATTTATATAAAAAGAAAGATTACGGTCCTTATGGCGAGAATGGGAAAATGCCCGTTTGCTTTATTGGAACCAATCATACTACGGGTGGAAATTCTGGAAGTCCCGCAATTGATGCTTACGGAAACCTAATTGGGTTGAATTTTGATCGTGTTTGGGAAGGCACGATGAGCGATATTTATTACGATCCAAGTATTTGTAGAAACGTTATGGTAGATATTCGTTATGTGTTATTTGTTATCGATAAATATGCTGGGGCAACAAATTTAATTCAAGAAATGAAATTGGTTCATCCAAAAGAAAAAATAAAAAACCGGAAAAAACGATAGAAAATGAAGTGTTTTTCGTTATACGATACGAATTATCACAAATTTTAATATAATATTATGATTCTGGCACAGTAATTGTTAAGTTTATTGAAGTTGCATAAGATTAAATTTCAAAAAAAATTAAATTTTAATTTTTACCTATTAAAAAATTTATATCTTTGCCTCGAATTAATTTTTAACCTTTATAATTAAGTAAGATGAAAAAAGTACTTTTAAGTTTAGCATTTGTTGCTGTTTTAGCAACTGTTTCTTGTAAAAAAGCTGAAGCTCCTGCAGAAGAAGTTGCTCCTGTAGCTGACACAACTGCTGTTGTAGCTGACACAACTGCTGTAGTAGCTGATACTACTGCTGTTGCTCCTGCTGCTGAAGCTGCTCCTGCTGCTGAAGCAAAATAATTAGAAACTTTCTAAGAATTTTAAAAGCCACGCAATGCGTGGCTTTTTTATTGGTTTTAATTAATCTATAAAAACAAAATGGCTTAAAGAAAAGTTCAAAGTTTCTGCTGAAAGAATGCCGCTTTTAATTTCGTCAATTCCTTTTTGAAGTAATAATAGCGTGGTGTATTTTCTGCTGATTGCCAATTGCTTTTCTTTTTTTAGGATTTTAAACAAATACTTATTTCCCGAAGCCTTTTCGGTAACAAAAACCATATTTGCCAAACCGATCTTTAATTCACCAATTGC
>CAIMBK010000034.1 GCA_903839195.1 uncultured Bacteroidota bacterium
AGTTTTGTTTATACTAAAACCAACAAAACCGACGTAACCGATAATACATTCTATTCGATAAAAACAAAAATAGAATCATCGGGGAACTTTTTGTCTTTGATGGCAAGGGTTTCCAAACAATTGCAGAATCAGCAAGGAAATAATACCATTTTTGATGTTCAATATTCGCAATATTTGAAAACAGAATTTGAGTATATTACACGTTGGGATTTACATCGAAAAAGAATATTAGCGCTTCGGGGTTTTATTGGAGTTGCAATTCCTTATGGGAACTCGGAGAATATTCCATTTTCTAGGAGTTATTTTGGTGGCGGTTCAAATGATAATAGGGCTTGGCAATCTTATGGCCTTGGTCCCGGAAGCAGCGGCGCTACCAATGATTTTAATGAAGCCAATATGAAAATCGCCGTCAGCACCGAACTTCGATTTAACATTTTTGGCACCTGGAACGGAGCTATATTTGTTGATGCTGGAAATATTTGGAACGTATTAGACAACGTGGAAGACCCAAATTATGTTTTTTCAGGATTGGGTTCGCTAAAGAATAGCGCCATCGGTTCTGGTTTTGGAATCCGAAAGGATTTTGGCTTTTTTGTATTGCGACTTGACCTTGGCTTTAAAACCTACAACCCTGCTTATTATGAAACTAAAAAATGGTTTCGAGATTACAATTTTTCGCACTCTGTCATAAATATTGGAATTAATTACCCATTCTAATTTTATAAATTATTATTTTTGCATCCTTAAACTTATAAACAACACAAAATGTCACACAACATTAAAGCTGGAGTTGCCACTGGAGATTCAGTACAAGCAATTTTTAGCTATGCCAAAGAAAAAGGATTTGCGCTTCCTGCAATCAATGTAACAGGTTCTAGTACGATTAATGCCGTTATGGAAACTGCTGCAAAACTAAATGCCCCAGTAATTATTCAATTTTCTAATGGCGGTTGTATTTTTAATGCTGGAAAAGGATTGTCAAATGCCAATGAAAAAGCGGCAATTTTAGGTGGTATAGCCGGTGCAAAACACATTCATACTTTAGCAGAAGCGTATGGCGCAACTGTAATTCTTCATACCGACCATTGTGCTAAAAAACTTTTGCCTTGGATTGACGGATTATTAGACGCAAGTGAAATTCATTTTGCCGAAACAGGAAAACCACTTTATAGCTCTCACATGATTGATTTATCAGAAGAGCCAATTGAAGAAAATATTGAAATTTGCAAAACCTATTTGGCTCGAATGAGCAAAATGGGAATGACATTAGAAATCGAACTTGGTATAACTGGTGGCGAAGAAGATGGGGTTGATAACTCAGACGTTGATAGTTCAAAATTATACACACAGCCTTCAGAAGTTTCTTATGCTTATGAAGAATTGTTGAAAGTAAGTCCTCGATTTACAATTGCGGCTTCTTTTGGAAACGTTCATGGTGTTTACAAACCAGGAAATGTAAAATTGACACCAAAAATCTTGAAAAACTCGCAAGATTATGTTCAAGAAAAATTCAATACTGGAAAAAATCCAGTTGATTTTGTATTTCACGGAGGTTCTGGTTCAACTTTGGAAGAAATTAGAGAAGCCATCGGATATGGAGTTATCAAAATGAATATTGATACCGATTTACAATTTGCTTATACTGAAGGAATTCGTGATTATATGGTAAATAACATTGACTATTTAAAAACTCAAATTGGAAATCCAGAAGGTTCTGAACAACCAAATAAAAAATACTACGACCCAAGAAAATGGGTTCGTGAAGGAGAAATGACATTCAGCGCGCGTTTGGAACAAGCTTTCGCCGATTTGAATAATGTGAACACTTTATAGTTGTAAGTTGTCGGTTATTAGTTGTCGGTTCAATCCGATTACCATCAACCAACAACAATCAACCATTAACAAAAAAATAAAGTATGGCTTGGTTTAAAAGAACAGAAAAAGGAATTACTACCGCAACCGAGGACAAAAAAGATGTTCCAAAAGGATTGTGGTATAAATCGCCAACAGGGAAAATTATTGATGCCGATGAGTTGGCAAGAAATCTTTGGGTAAGTCCAGAAGATGATTTTCATGTTCGTATTGGAAGCAAAGAATATTTTGAAATTCTTTTTGACGACAATCAGTTCAAAGAATTGGATGCCAAAATGACTTCCAAAGATCCTTTGCATTTTGTGGATACCAAAAAATATGCCGACCGTTTGAAAGACGCTATGGAAAAAACCAAATTGAAAGATGCGGTTCGAACAGGCGTTGGAAAATCAAAAGGAAAAGAATTAGTAGTTTGTTGTATGGATTTTGCTTTTATCGGCGGTTCTATGGGAGCGGTTGTGGGAGAAAAAATTTCTCGTGGAATTGATTATGCCATAAAAAACAAAGCTCCTTTTGTAATGATTTCAAAATCGGGTGGCGCTAGAATGATGGAAGCGGCTTATTCCTTGATGCAATTGGCAAAAACCTCAGCAAAATTAGCCCAATTGGCCGATGCTGGAATTCCTTATATTTCTTTATGCACCGATCCAACTACGGGCGGAACCACTGCTTCTTATGCGATGTTGGGCGATATTAACATTTCGGAACCAGGCGCTTTAATTGGATTTGCAGGACCAAGAGTTGTTCGAGACACCACTGGAAAAGATTTGCCAGAGGGATTTCAAACTGCCGAATTTGTTTTGGAACACGGGTTTCTAGATTTTATCACTCCAAGAAAAGAATTGAAAGACAAAATTAATTTATACATCGATTTGATTCAAAATAGTCCGATTCGAT
>CAIMBK010000035.1 GCA_903839195.1 uncultured Bacteroidota bacterium
ATATAACGGCTAAAAAAGGAATTAGTAAATAAATAATTGTGTTCATTATTTGAATATCATAATTAATCGTTCGCTTTCTGTTTTGTGAAATTTTCGCAATTTATAATCACCAAATATATCCAAAAGAAAAATCCCAGCTTCTTCCATCATGGTTTCGAAATCTTGGAGGGTTAATGCTTTTACTTTTTCTGTAAAATGAAATTTCTGACCATTATCTTCAAAATCAATTTCTTTAATGATATGATTATCAACCAAATTTCGTTTGATGTGAAAAGTAATTTCATCGACAATTTTTACCTCTTCGGCAACCAAATTATTGATAACCTGAGTCGCATTCATGAAGTCAATTACGGCAAAACCGTATTCCGAAATACTTTCTTTCATTGCTTTTAGAGTGGTTAAATTGTCGTCATCATTTTCGAAATAACCAAAACTGGTAAACAAATTAAAAATGGCATCAAATTTTGTTTCAAAAGGTTCTCGCATATCATGTTTTATAAAATGCAAAGTCGCCGTTTCTGATTTTTTGGCTTCAGAAATACTATTTTCAGACAAATCGGCACCGGTGACATCAAAACCCAATTGGTTTAAATATATCGCGTGTCGCCCTTTTCCGCATGCTAAATCAAGGATTTTCGCTTCTTCTGGAAGGTTCAAATAATGAACAAGGTTGTCCATAAATACTTGCGCTTCTTGTTCGTCGCGGTCTTTGTAAAGAATATGATAATAGGGTGTGTCAAACCAAGAGGCAAACCAATTGGTGGTGGATTGTTGTTGGTTTGTAGTTATTGGTTTTGATAAATCTGACATTTAATTTTTGTTGATTTCAATTAAAATGCAAATTTAGACTATTTTTGCAGAATATAATAAAAACAATACCCATCGGGGAAACCGTATTCATGGAGAATTTTAAAATGATTGCCAAAACCTTTTTTGGTTTTGAAGAAATATTGGCCAAAGAACTCCAAATGCTTGGCGCTCAAGATGTCGAACCTGGAATTAGAATGGTTAGTTTTAAAGGCGACAAAGGGTTTATGTACAAAGCCAACTTGGCTTTGCGAACGGCTTTGAAGATTTTGAAACCCATTTATTATTTCAAAGCGACGAATGATGAAAATTTATATAAAGGAATTTCTGGGATCAATTGGTCTCGTTATATCAATTCGAATCAAACTTTTGTGATTGATACGACGGTGCATTCGGATTATTTTAAGCATTCACAATTTGTTTCTCAAAAATGTAAAGACGCAATTGTTGATCAATTTCGAAACAAAACCGGGCAACGTCCGAGCGTGGATAAGGATTTCCCAGATTTACGCATCAACATACATATTGACAAAGATCAAGTTTCTGTTGCTTTGGATACGTCTGGTAATTCGTTGCACCAGCGTGGTTACAAAACGGCTACGAATATTGCTCCTATAAATGAAGTTTTGGCAGCAGGAATGTTGTTGCTTTCGGGTTGGGACGGTCAAGGTGATTTTTTAGATCCTATGTGTGGAAGCGGAACGATTTTGGCTGAAGCGGCTATGATTGCCTGTAATATTCCCGCCAATATCAACAGAAAAGAATTTGGTTTCGAAAAATGGAACGATTGGGATAATGATTTATTTGATCAAATTTTAGAATCGTTGCTTAAAAAAGTTCGTGAATTTCATTACACCATTAAAGGTTTTGATAAAGCACCAAGTGCTGTAAATAAAGCCAAAGACAATATTAAGAATGCCAATTTAGAGGAATATGTTACGGTTTCCGAAAACAATTTCTTTATCTCAGAAAAAACGACGCAAGGTCCGTTACACATGGTTTTTAATCCGCCATATGGTGAACGTTTGGATATTGAAATGGAGGAATTCTATAAAAATATTGGCGACACTTTGAAGAAAAATTATCCTGGAACTAATGCTTGGTTTATTACCGCCAATTTGGAAGCTTTAAAATTTGTTGGCTTAAAACCTTCTCGAAAAATCAAATTGTTTAACGCAAGTTTGGAAGCGCGTTTGGTTAAATATGAAATGTACGAAGGCAGCAAACGAACAAAATTTCAAACTCAAGAGGATACAGAATAATTAAATACGACTTATTATGACAAAATTACAAGTAAAAGCGTTTGTGTTGCAATTGATTTGTTTTGCAATATTGTTTGTTGGAATGCGATTTTTAGTTGAAAAATATACTAATTTAACCGGTTTTTGGGTACCCTTGACCGCATTTATGGTTGGAACTATTTTGGCACCCAAATTTCAAGCCGTTAAAACCAATGACGGCGAAAAACTATTTATGAAATGGTTGTTTGTTAAAGGAATTAAACAAATTAAATAATAAAAATTTATTTTATTTTCTTATCTTCTTTGATCGCTTCTTCCTTTTTTACTGGCTTGAATGACTTTTTATAGAGCGGCAAAAAGTAGGAAATAGAATAATTAAATCCTACGCCAAAATTCCCGTTATAGGTTCTATTGAAGCCCGGAATGTACAAATTATCAAAATTATCGGGTTTGTTGTTGGACATTAATTTATTAAAACGCACACTAAAACCAACATAAATATTGTGAACTACTTCCGCTTTCATTCCAAAAGCAACTTCGATCCATTGTGCGGATAACCCGTTGTATTTTTCACCTAAAACCACAGTCGAATTTTCGTTAAAATAATGTGTGGTGTTATAAATATCGTAGCTATTTAGCGTTTGGCTGAAACTACTCGCGCCATACCGCATTCCAATAAAAATAATGTTGCGCATATCCAACCAATTATCGTAGGAATTATAATCAAATCCCGCTTTGAAATACGTTCCTTTGGTTGTGAAATTCACATAATCATCTTCAGTAGTTTTGTTTTCATTTCCCAATTCTACCGCTATATAATGTCTTTTTGTTAAACGGTAATCGCCCACCAATTCCAATCCTTTATAGTTTTTATCATAAAAGGAACGAGCCAATTTGGAAATATCTGCTCCAAAACGAATGCCGTAGCGTTCAATTTTTGGCGGAATACTGTCTTTTTTCTTTTCTTGAGTTAAACCAAAAAACGGTACTAACATCAAAAAAAAGCTAATAATAAATTTTGATATGTGTTTCATTTTCAGTTTCAATATTTGAAGTTATAACCGTACTATTTTGAATCCAAATTCCATCATTTAATCCCGAATCTGTTAGGGAATAGGGGGTAGTGGCATCCAAATAGAAAAGCGTTTTAAAGCCACAGGCGCGAGAAACAAAAACATCGTTTCGGGTATAATGAAATTCAATAAAATCTTCGTTTTTTGTCGCTGTATCGGTGCTGTTCATAATCAAACTGAATTTCGTAACATCCGAAGTGGTTTTTAAGGGCAATTCTATTTTGCTAACATCGTTAAATAAAAAGTAATCCGTCATTCCGTCGCCGGTTACTTTCAAATTGGTCACTTTTTTTAACACTGGCGTTGCGTCTGTGCTATAAAATTCAATGATAATTCTTGGCGTTGTAGCTGTTGCAGCATCGCAAATATCATCTTTCTCGCAACTTGAAAATGACGCCAATAATAATACGAAGTAGATTATTTTTTTCATTTTATTGATTTCTTTTTTCTAACAAAACTACATTTTCAACATGGTGCGTTTGTGGAAACATATCCACTGGGCGCACTCGAGTTACTTTATATTTTTCGTCCATTAACGCCAAATCCCTTGCTTGTGTTGCTGAATTACAACTCACATAAACCACTTTTTCGGGAGCAATTTTCAGAATTTGTTCAATAACATCTTTATGCATTCCGTCTCGGGGAGGGTCGGTAATGATCACATCTGGTTTTCCGTGTTGCGCGATAAAACTTTCGTTAAAAACTACTTTCATATCGCCTACAAAGAAATCACAATTGGTGATTTCATTTCGTTTGGCATTGGCTTTTGCATCCAAAATCGCTTCTGGAACGCTTTCCACACCAATAACTTTTTTGGCATTTTTAGAAACAAATTGTGCAATTGTTCCTGTGCCTGTATACAAATCATAAACTATTTCGTTGCCTGTCAAACCAGCAAATTCTCTAGTTATTTTGTACAATTCATACGCTTGTTCCGAATTGGTTTGATAGAATGATTTTGCGTTGATACTAAATTTCAAACCTTCCATTTCTTCCAAAATATAATCCCTTCCGCTGAAAAGTTTAATCGTTAAATCATAAATAGTATCGTTTGGTTTGCCATTAATCACGTATTGAAGCGAAGTAATTTCAGGAAACTGTTCTTTAAGGAAATTTAAAAGCAATTCTCTATTTTCTTTTTGTTCTTCAAAAAACTGAATCAACACCATGATTTCTCCTGTTGAAGCTGTTCGAATCATTAGGGTTCTTAGAAAACCTTCGTGATTTCTTGGATTGAAGAAGCTCAGATTGTGCTCGTTGGCAAATTCTCGAATGGCGTTCCGAATGGCGTTGGAGGGGTCTTTTTGTAAGTGACATTTGGTAATGTCTAGAATTTTATCCCACATTTTTGGAATATGAAATCCTAAAGCGTTTCTGTTTCCAAGGTCTTCGGTGCTTTCAATTTCTTTTTCGGTAAGCCAACGGCTGTTGGAAAATCCAAATTCCATTTTGTTTCTATAAAAAAACTGTTTTTCGGAGCCTAAAATGGGTTCTAATTCGGGAAGTTCAATTTTTCCTATGCGTTGCAAGTGGTTTTTCACTTCGTTTTGTTTGTAAAATAATTGTTGCGAATAGTTCATGTTTTGCCATTTACAACCACCACAAACGCCAAAATGCTCACAAATGGGTTCTATTCGATGTTCGGAAAATTCATGAAATTTCACGGCTTTTCCTTCGTAATAGGCTTTCCGTTTCTTGAGGGTTTGAACATCCACAACGTCGCCTGGAACCACATTTGGAATGAATATTATTTTGCCATCGGGTGCTTTTGCCACGGAAACGCCTTTTGCGCCAGCATCGATTATTTTTATATGATTGAAAACGATTTTGTCTGTGTTTTTTCTTGCCATAGGGCAAAAATAAGCGATTGAATGGTTTTATGAATTCAATTTTGTAAATATTTTCAAAAAGTTATGGTTTATTGAGATGATTTGAAGCGAAGTGGTAGGAGCCTTAACGACATTGTGAGGCGTTGCGAGTTACGTGGCAAAGCAATCTCACGTCATTATATCTTTAATGTCCTCGTACAAATCTTCCCAATTGGGATTTAGTGTCGTTATTAAAGCTATTTTTTTTGCTCTTGAGCCTGCCTTCAATTGCTTTTCTCTTCCTATGGCATCGCCAATCATTTGAAATTGTTCATAATAAACCAATTTATTCAAATTGTACCGTGCCGAAAAAGAATTTTTGTAAGTCTTTTCTTTGTGTTGCACTATTCGTTGTGGCAAATTTGATGTT
Organism: uncultured Bacteroidota bacterium; assembly: GCA_903839195.1. Lineage (GTDB taxonomy): Bacteria > Bacteroidota > Bacteroidia > Flavobacteriales > Flavobacteriaceae > Flavobacterium. The sequence goes on from CAIMBK010000035.1 coordinate 5,360, forward strand.
ACACCAACATATAATGTGGTGTTATTCTTATTTGTAATGATGTATATGAATCCTGATTTCATGATTTGAGGTGTTTAATCGTAGTTGCGGTCACAAGTACGTCATTGCGAGTGAAACGCAGTGGAGCTTGGCAATCTGTTGAAGGAACGGTTTAAACAACAAACAGATTGCTTCGTCGTGCCTCCTCGCAAAGACCTGCATAGGTCTCTCCAGTTTTCGGCTGCCCTGTTTGTTATAACTATTTACTTCCCTGAATCACACCAAACGAAATCCTTTTTCGGGGTTTGTTTTTTAGGGTGCTCGAAACCGAATTGTTGTATTTTTCGTAGAGATTAAACAAGAATTCAATTTTGGTTTCCTCATCGGGCAAGGAATTTTTGCAATAGGCTTTTTCAACAATTTCGTCAAGTGCTTTGTGGGCATTTTCCAAATCGGTCGGCATGTTTTGACTGTACAAATCCGCCAAGGAATTATTGGAATAGTGATTTCGAATGTCGAGTATTTTTTTAGCGGCTTGTTCAATGTGTTCCATTACTTCCTGACACGGGTTTTCGGGCCACGGAAAGTTGTTGTAAACAATTTCTTTGGAGTACCGAAAATCACTTTTCAATCGGCCACAAACGGTTTTTACCCAAGTCATGTGAATCCCGGAGGTTAATATTCCGAAATGATACAAATTGCCATTTGGAATTGAAATACAAGTGTCGCTTACAATATAGTTTTTATCAAAATACCCAATTGGGATGTATTTTCTGCTTTCGGAAGTCACTTTAGGAATGACAATAAAATGTTTACCAAAATCCCTCACTTCGCTAAACAAACTGGGTTTGTTGGCTTTTCCGATGGTTTGGATTCGCTTGCTGTTTTGTCGGAATTGCTTCACCAAATCCACCCGTTTCTGAATTTCGGGAAATGATTTTATATCCGATTTGGAAGCATTAACCAACCAAAGGCACCAACGGTTTTTGCCGTTCAAAAATTCATGAGCAGAAATTATAGGAAAAATGAATTTTTCGGCGTTGGGTTGTTTGAAAATGAGCTCCATTTTTTCGTCGTCTGTCAAAAGTAAATGCCCGCCATCCAAAGGCATGTTTCCAAAAGTCATTTCGGGAACGTTGCAAATAGGATAAAAACTTTTGTTTATCATCAAATTATTGGCGGCAATTAAATAAGGATTGATGTTGGCAACTTGTTTTTCGGTGGTTATATCTAGCGCAAGGTTGTATTCAAAAAGGCGTTTTATAGGGGTTTCGATGTTTGCAAATCCAATGATTACACAAAAATTGGCGCTTCCATTTTGTTGGGTAAACCAATTTAGGTTTTTGTGGGCAAAATGAATTTTAATATTGTAAAGGTTTAATAATTGATGCCAAAGCACGCTAATTTGTTCGCCCTGAACAATGGAATTCGTGGCGACAAAGGCGGACTTGATTTTGGTGTTTTGAATGTAGTTTGCAGCAACAATAAACCATCCGCTCACATAATCCAAAATCCCACTTCCTTTGGTATTATTGAATACTTTTGACATCGTATCTCTTTGTTTTACGGTCATTATTTTGGAACCAATCAACGGCGGACTTCCAAAAATAAAGGACAATTTATTTTTAGAAATAACTTGTTCCCAGTCAAATTCTAATGGGTCTTGGTTGTGAATGGTGTTGCTTGAGGTTTGTTTTGTAGGAATAAAATTGGTTTTCAATACTAATGAAAAGTCTAAATTCAATTTTTGTTCCATTGCAATTAAAGTCAGTTGCGCAATCTTGGCGGAATAGGAGTCAATTTCGATTCCAAAAAACTGATTTTTAGCAACCAATTGCAATTTTTCAATTTCGACTCCATCGTTTTTCAAAACTTGAAGCACTTCCAGTTCCAATAATCGTAATTCCCGATAGGCAATGGCCATAAAATTGCCTAAGCCACACGCCGGATCTAAAAAATTAAGGTTGACTAGTTTGGTATGAAAGGCGAGCAGTTTTTTCGAATCCTTTTTAATAGCATTAAATTCTATTCGCAAATCATCCATAAACAACGGATTGATTAGTTTTAGGACATTCAATTCGCTGGCGTGGAAGTTGATGTTGTTGCTTCCTTTTCTAGCTTTGATGTTGTTTTGCAGCAAAAAACCTAAGTTGGATGGCGCTGTATTTCCCCAATTTAAATAACAACAATCCAAGAGTAAATTATAGGTCTTTGAATCCAAACTGGCGGTAATTTCAAGGGGAATTTTAAAAAATTCATCAGTACAGTATTGAAACTTTTTTAAAACCGATGTGGTGTCTTCAGGCCTAAATTCTATTGGTGTTTGCAGGATTTGAAACAAATATTGTAACTTATTTATCAAATTACTTCCGTCTTTATTTATCTCGTTTTCGATGTAGTTTTGAAATTGCTGTTTCTTGAAAATGCCTGAATCCTCGGCAAACAAACAATACAGCAATTGAAACATTAGTTGTTCTATCGAAAAATCATCTACTCCATTTTTCTTAAGATTGGAATGGAGCAGTTCTACTAAATGAATGGCTTTTTTATCGATAAAATCAATTCCGATTTCATTTTTTTCGGGAAAACCAATCATTCCTTTTAAATCAGAAACATTCAAATGCAATTCGTTTATGCCAAATTCCTTTTCGGATTGATTTTGTACGTTATAAATTAAGAAAGAACTGAAATTAGTAACAATAATGTAGCTTGGAATTTCATTTTGAGTGAGGGTATATAAGTGGTTTTTAGCCTGAATAAAACTATTTTCAAGTGTTTTATCATTTGTGGTTTTGAATAAGGCAACTCCTTTCCATAGAAAGCCAAATTCATTATTGTCCAAGGATATTTCCTCAAAACCGACGACTTGGTCAGGCGGAATGCCGTAAATTTTAAAAAAATCAATACTAAAATTTAATGAATTGTTTCCGGATCGGTTTAAAGATTTCCAATTTTTCGAAAACTGTTGTGCTTGTGCTTCAATTTGATTCCAATTTGTGATCATAACTAATTTTGTTTCGGATTAATAAATGGTATTTATCAAATCCACAAAAAAGTTTTTTCATTAAATTGGTTTAGAAAACTAGTGTATGGCTTTGATATTTTTCATAAAATAAAATTATATTTTTTACATCTCAAAATAAAAAGTAAGAATAATTTCAAAATCGGGATAACTGGTATTTATACTGGAATAACTGGTAAATTATCAAATTTCTCCTGATAAATTTAAGGGCAGATTAGCGACAATTTGATTTTTTTATCAAAATTAGATATCAAAAAATATTACTTACTTTTGTATTTTTCAAGGATGATTTCTCTCCATAAAGTAGGAATTAATTTTTCAAAATTTAATAATTACAAAATGCCAATTATCGAAAAAATTAGTTCAGAAGCAATAATCAATTTAGAAAATAAATACGGAGCTCATAATTACCATCCACTTCCTGTTGTTTTAAATAGGGGGGAAGGTGTCTATGTTTGGGATGTTGACGGTAAAAAATATTATGATTTCCTATCGGCCTATTCGGCAGTAAATCAAGGGCATTGTCATCCGAAAATTGTCGGAGCCATGGTTAATCAGGCGCAAACATTGACTTTGACTTCTCGTGCTTTTTATAACGACAAATTGGGACCTTATGAAGAATTTGTAACTAAATTTTTTGGTTTTGATAAGGTTTTACCTATGAATACTGGTGCCGAAGCCGTTGAAACAGCCTTGAAACTTTGTAGAAAATGGGCTTATGAAGTAAAAGGAATCGCGGAACACGAGGCGCAAATTATTGTTTGTGAAAACAATTTTCATGGAAGAACCACCACCATTATTTCCTTTTCAAATGATGAAAATGCCCGAAAAAACTTCGGACCTTTTACTGCAGGATTTATTAAAATTCCTTACAATGATATAGATGCTTTGGAAAAAGTGTTGGCGACTTCCAAAAATATTGCTGGTTTTCTAGTGGAACCCATTCAGGGCGAAGCAGGCGTTTACACCCCATCGGATGATTATATGATGAAGGCAAAGAATTTGTGTAATGCCAACAATGTTTTATTTATTGCCGATGAAATTCAAACGGGAATTGCTAGAACGGGTTCGTTATTAGCAGTTTGCGGAAATTGTTCCTGCGAAAATAAATGCGAACGACAAGAAACCTATGCCACGCCAGATATCTTGATTTTAGGAAAAGCGCTTTCTGGTGGAGCTTATCCCGTTTCGGCCGTATTGGCAAATGATGCTATTATGAACGTCATAAAACCGGGACAACATGGTTCGACTTTTGGAGGAAATCCAATAGCAGCGGCTGTTGCCATCGCAGCATTAGAAGTTGTTGACGAGGAAAATCTTATTCAAAATGCGCGCTTTTTAGGAAAATTATTTAGAAGTAAATTAAACGAATACATTCAAACCTCTTCTATTGCCACTTTGGTTCGTGGTCGTGGGCTTTTGAACGCCATTGTAATTAATGATACCGAAGAAAGTGATACGGCTTGGAATATTTGTATGGCTTTGCGCGACAATGGTTTGTTAGCAAAACCAACACACGGAAATATTATTCGTTTTGCGCCACCACTGGTGATGAATGAAGAACAATTATTGGATTGTGTTTCAATAATTATTACAACCCTTAAAGCTTTTGAAAAGTAAAAAAAAAGTCCCGAATAAATCGGGACTTTTTTTATTATTGATTTTGTTCTTGTTGGTATTTTGCTTTTTCCATTAAATTGTCTTGGAATTTTTTCAAACCCGCTTCTCCAACAAAAATTTCAGCATAAAGAACTACAATAAGGAACAGCGAACTCAATACGATTCCAATGATTCCAAGTATCTTTCCGATGCTTAAATTTTTGTAATTCAGATATAATTCTGGACTTTCTTGATAAAGTTTTAAATCTTTATTGGCCAAAACAACGGCAATAACACCAAGAATTAATCCAACAAATCCATAGCAACAACAAGTTACGATTGACATGATTCCAAGTACTAATACGGCTGTTCCGTTGGGTAAATTTCGCTTTTCCATAAATTTATTAGGGTGTTAAGTTATTTTGTAAATATAGGAAATAATCATAATTAACGCATTAATGATCGCCAAACCAATAATTATTTTTTGGTAATCACGCGATTTGTCAATAAAATGAAGTCCTAAAAACAAAAACAAAAGCAACATGGAATAAATGGCAGGAAAAATATGAAACGCGGCACTAAATTCGCCATTTATTAGCATAAAAAAGGAACGCTGCGAACCACAACCCGGACATTCTATTCCAAACAATTTTTTGTTCATGCAAGGAATCATGTATTTTTCTATATTCAATGGGGATTGTTTTTATTGCAATTTTACGAAAAAAAAAGGCAATTTATTGTTTTAAAGTTTCCTACTTTTGAAAATTAAATAGAACGACTATGAAGAAATTTGGTTTTTTGTTAATGATAATTTCCATCTTAATTGCCTTTTATGAAGAGCAACAAACGCAAAAAAACGTGTATGTAATTGTTGTTGCAATTGTTTTTTTTATGTTTGGAATGATGCGATTGAGTGCTAAAATACCAAGTAAAAATAATGAAAATGACGACACAAATGTTGATTAAAGGCGATAAGGTTTCCGTGTTAGACGAGGCAATTGATGGTGTTGTTATTTCGGTTCAAAATAACCAAATCACAATAGAAACCACCGATGGTTTTCCGATGACTTATTTTGTCAATGAATTAGTTAAAATAAACAATACCAATGATTTAAGTGAAAGTATTAGAAGTTTTAATTCGAACAAAATTAAATCCGAAAAAGAAGAACCAAAACCAAGAAGTTTCGTTAAAGAAAAGAAAAACAAACACGAAATTGCCGCTCCAGAATTTGATTTACACATTGAAAAATTGGTTCCGAGTTTTCGTGGAATGAGTAATTATGATATTCTAACTTTGCAAACCGAAACGGCCAAAAGACATATTGAATTTGCTATAAAAAACAGGATTCCAAAAATCATTTTTATTCATGGTGTTGGCGAAGGAGTTCTAAAAGCCGAACTTGATTTTTTGTTAGGAAGATATGAATCAATCGCTTTTCAGGACGCCAATTATCAAAAATACGGAATTGGTGCAACAGAGGTTTATATTCGCCAAAATGTTAAATAAAAAAAACTCAAACCAGCAGATTTGAGTTTTATGATTAAGTATGGAAAGAAAATTATTCTTCCATTGTGTGATATACGTTCATCACATCATCATCTTCTTCTATTTTTTCGATAAGTTTTTCAACATCAGCCATTTCGGCTTCGGATAATTGCTTTGTGATTTGCGGAATTCGTTCAAAACCAGAGGATAAGATCTCTAATTTTCGAGTTTCTAACTCTTTTTGAATGGTTCCAAAGTTACCAAAAGGGGCATAAATTAAAATACCATCTTCATCTTCAAAAACTTCTTCGGCTCCAAAATCAATTAATTCTAATTCTAATTCTTCGGGGTCAATTCCTTCTTTTGGAATTCGGAAATTGCAAGTATGGTCAAACATAAATTCTACCGAACCTTGTGTTCCCATTGTACCATTACATTTATTGAAATAACTTCGAATATTAGCGACCGTTCGGTTGTTATTGTCAGTGGCGGTTTCAATTAAAAGGGCAATTCCATGTGGAGCGTAGCCTTCAAATAAGACTTCTTTATAATTGGCTGTATCTTTATCGGTTGCTTTTTTTATGGCACGTTCCACGTTGTCCTTAGGCATATTGGCTGCCTTTGCATTTTGAATAACGGCTCTCAAACGCGAATTGGCATCTGGATTTGGTCCGCCTTCTTTCACGGCCATTACAATGTCTTTTCCAATTCTAGTAAAAGCTTTAGCCATTGCCGACCAACGCTTCATTTTTCTTCCTTTTCTAAATTCGAATGCTCTTCCCATTTCTTATTTTTTTAGCGATGCAAAAATATGATTATTCTTGAAATTTTTGATTATTTTTTATAAAAGGGTAATCTGACAACTTTAGCTGGCACATCATTTTTTCTAATTCGGATATAAATTATTGAATCAATTGCGCTGTTTTCAGTGGTTACGTAGCCCATTCCGATTCCAATGTTCATAGTTGGCGACATCGTTCCGGAGGTTACAATTCCGATTACCGTTCCCGAAGCATCAACAATTTCATAATCATGTCTTGGTACGGCGCGTTCTTGCATTTCAAATCCTACCAATTTTCTTGAAACTCCTGCTTCTTTTTGTTTTTGAAGATTCGCAGAATTAGTAAATGTTTTATTGAATTTGGTAATCCAACCCAAACCGGCTTCTATTGGAGAGGTTGTATCATTAATATCATTTCCATACAAACAAAATCCCATTTCTAATCGCAAAGTATCTCTGGCTGCCAAACCAATTGGTTTTATTCCAAAAGCTTTTCCGGCTTCAAAAACTTTGTTCCAAATGGTTTCTACGTCCGAATTTTTGCAATATATTTCAAAACCACCCGAACCCGTATAACCTGTCGCAGAAATAATAACCTGTTCAAAACCAGCAAAATCAGCCACTTCAAAATGATAATAAGCAATGGACGATAAATCGATTGATGTTAAGGATTGCATGGCTTCAACGGCTTTTGGACCTTGAATTGCCAACAAAGAATAGTCATCAGAAAGATTGCGCATTTCAACGCCTAAATCATTTTGAGCCGTTATCCAATCCCAATCTTTTTCAATATTTGAAGCGTTTACAACCAATAAATATTGATTATCCTTCATTTTATAGACCAATAAATCATCAACAATTCCGCTATCATTATTAGGCAAACAAGAATATTGCGCTTTTCCAATAGTTAATGTGGATGCGTCGTTGGAAGTTACTTTTTGAATTAAATCCAAAGCACGTTCTCCAGTTAGCAAAAATTCTCCCATGTGTGAAACGTCAAAAACGCCCACAGTATTTCGAACCGTTTCGTGTTCGGCATTAACTCCTTCGTATAAAATAGGCATATTATATCCTGCAAACGGAAGCATTTTGGCTCCCAAACCTTCGTGAATGTGCGTTAAAGCTGTGTTTTTCATTTGAAATCCGTATTGTTGAATTAAGCCGCTAAATTAGTGTTTTTTATAGAATTGAAAGGTTCAATTTTATTAATTTCGAATTTATTGAATTTGTAACCAATTTTGTAATTATTAAAACAAAAACGAGCATTTGTATCTTATTTTTTTATCGAATAAAAGTTGGTATTTGAACCTTTAACCAAACTTATTTTATTAATTTTGCAGCACTAAAAACAAAAACATACTTAAAAATGAGTTCATTTGACGTTGTCATCATCGGTTCAGGACCTGGAGGATATGTAGCAGCTATTCGTTGCGCCCAATTGGGAATGAAAACAGCCATAATAGAAAAATACGCAACACTTGGTGGAACCTGTCTAAATGTAGGTTGTATTCCATCAAAAGCATTATTAGCTTCTTCCCATCATTATGAAGAATTACAACATTTTGCCGACCACGGAATTGAAGTTTCAGGCGAAGTAAAAGTAAATCTAGAAAAAATGATTGCGCGAAAGCAAGCGATTGTTGATCAAACTTCAGGTGGAGTTAAATATTTGATGGACAAAAACAACGTTACTGTTTTTGAAGGTTTGGGTTCTTTTGTTGATGCCACACACGTAGCGGTTGCAAAAGCCGATGGAACTTCTGAAACTTTGGAAGCTAAAAAAATTATCATCGCAACGGGTTCAAAACCTTCTTCATTGCCTTTTATTACTATTGATAAAGAGCGAATCATCACTTCTACTGAAGCTTTAAAATTGAAAGAAGTTCCCAAACACTTAATCATCATTGGTGGTGGTGTAATTGGTATTGAACTTGGTCAAGTATATTTACGATTAGGAGCTCAGGTTTCGGTTGTGGAATTTATGGATCGAATTATTCCAGGAATGGACGGTTCGTTATCCAAAGAATTGACGAAAGTCTTGAAAAAACAAGGCATGAAATTTTATGTTTCACATAAAGTAAAATCAGTAGAAAGAAGCGGAAACGCCATTACTGTTCAAGCTGAAAATCCAAAGGGGGAGACCATTTCGTTAGAAGGGGATTATGCTTTGGTGGCGGTAGGTCGTCGTCCTTATACGGATAATTTGCAAGCAGACAAAGCGGGTGTAAAAATCACTGACCGCGGACAAATTGAAGTAAATGATCATTTACAAACAAATGTTTCGACTATTTATGCCATTGGCGATGTGGTTCGAGGAGCAATGTTGGCGCACAAAGCAGAAGAAGAAGGCACCATGGTTGCTGAAATTTTAGCTGGGCAAAAACCCCATATTGATTATAATTTGATTCCTGGTGTTGTCTACACTTGGCCTGAGGTTGCTGCTGTTGGAAAAACAGAAGAACAATTGACCGCTGCAGGAATTAGTTTCAAATCGGGTAGTTTTCCTTTCAAAGCTTTAGGAAGAGCTAGAGCTGGTGGTGATTTAGACGGATTTGTAAAAATTCTTGCCGATGCCAAAACAGATGAAGTCTTAGGCGTTCACATGATTGGTGCTCGTTGTGCCGATTTGATTGCTGAAGCTGTAACTGCTATGGAATTCAAAGCTTCTGCCGAAGATATTTCTCGAATTAGTCATGCACATCCTACATTTGCGGAAGCGATTAAAGAAGCTGCTTTGGCCGCAACAGATAACCGCGCCTTACACGTTTAATTAAAAATAATTTCTATAAAAAAAACCATTCTTTTGAATGGTTTTTTTGTTTGATTTTGTTTTTATTTTTATCTAATCGGATATTGTTCTTTTAGCTATAAATTTAGTTAAAACAGGAACCACAAGTAATCCTGTTGGGATTGCAATACAATTTCCAAGCAAAAAATCAGAAAACCAAAGTGTAAAGAAATTAGGGCAAAATCCCGAATGAAAATATAACATTCCGCCAGTCATAACTATTGTCATTGCTACTGAAACCGAAATATTTGAGATAAATTCCGCTTGTTTTTTATGGAGTTTCATACTATTTGTTTTAAAAAAAAACACTGCATCTTTATAGATACAGTGTTTAATGTTAGAATGGTTTTTTTATTTTATTACATCCCAATAAATGGTTTTAGATAAAAACCCTTTATGAGCTACAATTTTTAATTTATTTCCTTCTAAAAGTATTTCGCCATTGGCTACAATATCTTTTTTTGGATTGATAACAACTGCTTTCCATTCTTTCCCGTCGAATTTTACGTCTTTAAGAACTACTTTTTTGGTGTCATCAATTCCGACAAAACCACTAGCTGTTTTAGTAATAGTTACTATTCCGCCATCGTCTGTTTTGTACTTTCCAGCAAAATTATCGGTGGCTTTTTGTGCAAATGTTACCGATGTAAACGCTAATGCAATCAATAAATAAAATACTTTGTTCATCTTTTTTGTTTTTTAGATTATTTTGAATACAACTTATAGTCTAATAATTGCTCCAATTTTCAAATTGGTTAAGTCACCTCCAATAGTAAATCCTTGTGCGGCAGAATTTTCAAACTCATCAAAGGATGCAGAAGTATAAGCCAAACCTGCGTAAGCAGCTTGAAGACCGAAATGTTTGGATATCCAATAGATAAATCCTAAAGAAATTTCTCCTCCAATTCCATCAACACTCGCGGTTTGAGAAGTTGTTTCTTCATAAAAAGTTGATTCTCCGTGTGCATAAACAACGGATACTTCATTAAAGAAGGAATATTGTTTGTGTGGCGTATAAAAATACCTTGCAAAAGCACCTGCTGAATAAATGTTGTTTTCAGATACTTTTACATCAGCTACTTTTCTAATAGAAGAACCATAACCTGCAATTGCGCCAAATAAAACATTATTGGATACAAAATAACCTGCTGATGTTGCAAATTCAAAAGTGTTGTCTTTTTGATTTGTGGCTTTAATTTTTTGGTACTTGTAATTAGCAAGTCCGGTTACGAATAAAGAGTTGCTTTTAATCTCTTTGTCTGCATCTGTAATTTGAGCAAACGTTGTTGCTGTTGCGAATAATAGGATTAAACCTAAGTAACTTGCTTTTTTAATTGTTGTTTTCATTTTTGTTTAATTTAAGGATTAGTATTTAATTAATTTTAAAGTTTAATTTCTGGTCGGCTGTGCCATTCGTGGAACAATCCTTTTGGGTCTCTTTCGGCTCTGATTTCTTGCATCTTTTTAAGATTTTCATCCGATAAAAACGGAGCGGTTCTTTTGTGCAATCCTTCGTCTGCCAATTGAATACCGGTACTCATGTGCGACATTTTTTGCATCAAGTTGGCTGCCCAATCGCCATATTTTCCAGTATCGGAAGCGTTTTTCCAGTTGGCATATAAGGCAAGATAAACATTGTCTTCGTTGGAATAAGCCATGTTGGTTTTGATGCTTCCTGGGTGCCAATTCAACCACAGAAAATGGGCTGGGGCAGGAGGTAACGTTCTTGCAATTTCTTTGATGAAAGGCATTAATTCGTCGATTGGCGAATGGGTCCACATGTTGTCAACGCCCCAGTAATAGTTTTCTGGATAGTGCGACATCACGGTTTTGTATAACATTTCGATACCGGGATCAAATGCTGGGGTAGCAATTAAAGCTTTCTTTTTGATTGGACTGTTTTTCATGAAAGCCATTGCATCTTCAAATTCGTCTTTGGTATCCGCAAAAATTGGTGCAAATGCTTCAATTCCAGGGGCAAAAAGTCCCGACATTTTGTTGCCGTTGCTCATTGCCAATTGGAATTCAACTGCTTTTGGAATGGTTGGCCCCACTTCATAAGCCCAGTTGTATACATCTTCTAAATGTTTCATATAGAAATTATGTCCAATAATGGCTCTGTATCTAGGCAATACAAACAGTTTTAAATGGAAACGAACTACAACACCAAAAAAGCCTCCACCTGCGCCACGAGCGGCCCAAAAGATATCAGAATTTTCAGTTTCGCTGGCGTGGATGTATTCGCCATCAGCGGTAACCACATCGATACCGAATACACTTTCGCAAGCCATTCCGGTTTTTCTTCCGTTCCAACCATAGCCACCTTGCAATAAATACCCTCCGATGCAAACGCCTTTGCAATGTCCGGCAGGGAAGAACATATTGTGCTTGTATAATTCGAGCATCAAAACGCTTCCGCCAACGCCTGGACCAGCAGTTGCGGTCATTTCTTTAGCATTGATTTCGTAGGTATTGAAGTTTTTCATCATGATTAAGATACTATTATCTCTCACATGATTGGCGCTCCAACTGTGACCACCAGAACAAACGGTTATTTTTTTGTCGTGTGATTTGGCGTATTTAATGGTTTCGATGATATCGTTTACGTTTTTTGGTTCAACGATTCGGTCGGGTCTTTGTTTTGGATCTACTTTGTTGAATAAGGTTCCCATTAATACTTCCTCGAAGTTGCTGTCTCTGCGATTGATTACGCGACCTTCAACATTTATTTTTTCTTCCGTTTGATTCATTTCGGCATAGATTTCTGGAAGAAATGCAGCAAGATGATTCATCTCTTCTGAGCAATGTCTTACTAAATCATGTGCAAATGTTGGCGGAAGCGATTTCATTTTTCGGATGAAAGAGGTTGCCAATTCGGCAATTTTGCCTTCTTTTCTGACTTGAACGTTTTGACCACCCATCCAAAAGCGAGAACGCATTTCGGAACCGCCTTCTACGGCTCTTATTTGATGTACTAAATATCCGTAGTCCACTGGAACCGAAGGGCTTCCGATTCGGGCGCAGATGTAAACGGCTTTTGAAGGGTCTTTGGTTGCTTCGAATGAGAAACCGAATTCGTTTGGCGATTTGAACTGAATGGCTGCGGGCATTAACTCTTCGCCAATGTATTCTTCGATGATGGAATTTCTACCTATATAGGCATTTTCGTTTTTTCCATCTTCCCAAACGGCACTTACGTGTGTGGTTGGGTGCCATAATTTGTAACGATTATCGGCGGAACCATGCCATCCGAACCACCAATCCCACATTTCGGGAGTGACACCGGGCATTTGAGTGAGCACGGCTACGTGAGCGGCTCCGTCTGCTTCAAAGGAGTAGCCTACTTCGAGGGATGTGTAGCCTTCGTCTTGCAAATAGGTTGCTTCGGCAAAGGGTTTTAATTCTCCGGAAGGAAATGGGGAGTTTTCAAGAGCATAATCTACAAATGCAGGAATTTCTTGAATGGTTTCGTCGTAATATTTGGAATATTCGGTGACGAAATCTTGTGGCGTGTAGCCAACATTTTTTTTTGTTGCCATAGATTTTTTTTGGTTTATAAATGTGCTTTTAAATATTTGGTAAATTTTAGTATAAATTTTTGTTTGAAATTTAATCTAGATTAAAAAGTGATTTTGTTGCATTATTTTTTTGAATTTATATTTTCGTTGGTTTTAGGAAAGTTTTAGAAAAGAATAAATGACAAAAAAAACCCACTAGGTTTGAGACTTAGTGGGTGATTATATAGTTTGGATTTATTTAGAGAGCTTCAATCCATTTTCGGGCATTTACAAAGGCTTCGTGCCAAGGCGATACTTCGTCTTTACGGTTAGCGGGATAATTGGCCCAATTCCATTGAAAAGTTGATCGCTCTATGTGTGGCATCATAACCAAATGTCGACCTGTTTGGTCGCAAAGCATGGCGGTATTGTAATCGGAGCCATTTGGATTGGCGGGATAGTCGGTATAGGCATATTTGGATACGATGTTGTAGTTTTCTTCGGCCAATGGCAAATGGAATTTTCCTTCCCCGTGTGAAATCCAAACGCCCAAGGTGCTTCCTGCCAATGAAGATAACATCACCGAGTTGTTTTCCTGAATGGTAACAGCAGTAAAGCCGCTTTCGTGCTTTTGGGACGTATTGTGTTTCATTTTTCCATGAATTTCATGTTCAGGATTAATGACTTCTAGTTCCATAAACAACTGACAACCGTTGCAAATACCCACCGATAAAGTGTCTTTGCGTTGGAAGAAATTGTTGAGGGCAGTTTTTGCTTTTTCGTTATAAAGGAAGGCGCCAGCCCAACCTTTGGCACTTCCTAACACATCGGAATTAGAAAATCCACCAACGGCACCAATGAATTGAATGTCTTCGAGGGTTTCGCGACCTGAAATTAAATCGGTCATGTGAACATCTTTGACGTCAAAACCAGCGAGATACATCGCATTGGCCATTTCGCGTTCGGAATTACTTCCTTTTTCACGAATAACGGCTGCTTTTGGTCGGGATTTCGATTGGTCAATATCGGGTAGTTTTCCAGTAAAATGAGTAGGAAAAGTAAATTGTAGCGGTTGATTTTTGTAATTGTCGAAACGTGCTTGCGCTCTTCCGTTTTTGGTCTGTTTTTGGTCTAATAAAAAGGAAGTTTTATACCAAATGTCTCTGTATTTTGGAATGTCTAAAGATAAAACTCCAAGGTCTAATGTGGCTGTACTGGTAACAGAGCCAATTTTATGGAAAGCAATTTTATTTGCTACTAATTTTGATTCTACCGTAAGGTCTGATTTGGCTTGAAAAACGATTCCGATATTTTCAGAAAATAATAGTTTAACCAAATCATTTTCTTGAAAAGTATCCAAATTAATTGTAGCTCCTAAATTGGTATCGGCAAAACACATTTCTAACAAAGTGGTAATTAATCCGCCACTTCCGATGTCGTGACCCGCAAGAATTTGATTGTCTAAAATTAATTCTTGTAGCGTATTGAAACTGTTTTTGAAGAAGTTAGCGTCTTTTATGGTTGGCGCTTCGTTTCCAATTTCATTGAGGATTTGAGCAAAAGAGCTTCCGCCTAATTTGTAATCGTCTTGCGACAAATTGATATAATAAATGCTTTCTCCGTTTTTTTGTAAAACCGGTTCTACTACTTTTTGAATATCGATACAGTTTCCACCCGCCGAAATAATTACAGTTCCGGGGGCAATTACTTCGCCATCAGGGTATTTTTGCTTCATCGAAAGGGAATCTTTCCCTGTTGGAATGTTGATTCCTAATTCGATAGCGAAATTGGAACAACTTTCCACCGCAGCATACAATCGGGCATCTTCGCCTTCGTTTTTGCAAGCCCACATCCAGTTTGCCGAAAGGGAAATTCCTTTCAAACCGTCTTTTATTGGTGCCCAAACAATATTGGATAACGCTTCTGCAATGGCTGTTCGGCTTCCTGCAACGGGGTCAATTAATGCAGCAACTGGCGAATGGCCAATGGAGGTTGCAATCCCTTCTTTTCCTAAATAATCCAAAGCCATAACACCACAATTGTTTAAAGGCAATTGCAAAGGTCCGGCACATTGTTGTTTTGCTACTTTTCCGCCCACACATCGATCCACTTTGTTGGTTAACCAATCTTTGCAAGCAACGGCTTCAAGTTGTAAAACCTGGCTTAAGTAAAGTGTAATATCTTCTTGTTTGTAAGCAAGTTCTGAATATTTAATTTTTGAAGTTATATCGGTCATAATGACTTTTGGCGAACTGCCAAACATGTCTTCTAACGCAAAATCCATTGGTTTTAAACCTGTTGATTTGGATTCAAATGTAAACCGATGATTTCCTGTAACGTCACCAACCATGTACATCGGCGAGCGTTCTCTGTCGGCTATTCTTTGCAATATTTCGCTATCTTTTTGGCTAATAACTAATCCCATTCGTTCTTGCGATTCGTTTCCAATAATTTCTTTTGCAGAAAGTGTTGGGTCGCCCACGGGAAGTTTGTCTAAATCGATTAAACCGCCAGTTTCTTCAACCAATTCAGATAGGCAATTTAAATGGCCACCTGCCCCATGGTCATGAATAGAAACAATCGGATTAGTATCGCTTTCCACCAATCCACGGATTGCGTTTGCAGCGCGTTTTTGCATTTCAGGATTGGAACGTTGCACGGCGTTTAATTCAATTCCAGAACTAAAAGCGCCTGTATCAGCAGAAGAAACAGCAGCGCCGCCCATTCCAATTCGATAATTTTCTCCACCTAAAATCACAATTTTATCACCTGGTGTTGGTTTCTGTTTTTTGGCTTGGTCTAATTTTCCATAGCCAATTCCACCTGCTTGCATAATCACTTTATCATAACCCAACTTTCGATTGTTTTCTTCATGTTCAAAGGTCAAAACAGAACCTGTTATTAAAGGTTGTCCGAATTTATTTCCAAAATCGGAAGCGCCATTTGAGGCTTTAATTAAAATGTCCATTGGAGTTTGGTACAACCATTTTCTTTCAGACATTTTCGATTCCCAAGCTCGGTTTTCGAGACGGGAATAAGCGGTCATATAAACAGCCGTTCCGGCCAAGGGCAATGAACCTTGTCCGCCAGCCAATCGGTCGCGAATTTCTCCACCAGAACCTGTTGCGGCTCCATTAAAGGGTTCTACAGTTGTAGGAAAATTATGCGTTTCTGCTTTTAATGAAATAACAGAATCAAAATATTTGGTTTCGTAAAAGTCGGGTTTGTCGGCTGATTTTGGTGCAAATTGTTGCACTTTTGGTCCTTTAACAAAAGCAACATTATCTTTGTATGCTGATACAATATGATTTGGATTTTCAGCTGCGGTTTTTTTAATTAATTTAAATAAAGAAGTTTCTTTTTCGACGCCATCAATTACAAATGTTCCATTGAAAATTTTGTGACGACAATGTTCTGAATTTACTTGTGAAAATCCAAAAACTTCCGAATCGGTTAATTTTCTTCCTAATTTAGTAGCAAGGTTATTCAAATAACCGACTTCTTCTTGACTTAAGGAAAGTCCTTCTTTTTTATTGTAGGCGGCAATATCATCAATTTCCAAAATGGCTTCTGGCTCGATGTTTATTGTATAAATAGCTTGATTTAATTCCGAATATTTTTGGGAAAGCATGGGATCAAAATTCAAAAAATCAGAAGTTACCTTCTGAAATTCCTCAATTCTAATGACGCCTTCGATTCCCATGTTTTGAGTAATTTCGACTGCATTTGTGCTCCAAGGCGTAATCATTGCGGCGCGTGGACCAACAAAAAAATCCGTAAGGACGGATTTTTCTATTTTATTGGAGTTGCCAAATAGCCAGTTTAGTTTTGAAATGTCTTGAGCCGAAAGGTCGTTTTGCGTTTGTACTGCAAAAACCGTCTTGCTTTGGTCTTCAAAGAAATGAATCATTTTATTTCTTGATTAGTTTGTTGTTGTTTGCGCAAATTTACTTTAAAAAAGTGCAACCTGCAACGATTTATTTTAAACAATTAAGGATTATTCTGGGAAGGGCGCGTTTTGATAAGCTCCCATGTCAGGAGGCGTTGTCCGAGCTACTCCAAGAATATCAAACGGAACGATATATTGCGCATCTCCTTTGGCAAAAGCAGGCGAAGAAGGATCAATGTTTAATTTGTTTTGATTCTTATTGAAAAAATTTGGCGTTTTGTTTTTGATGTTGCCATTTTGTTGGTTTCGAATAAAATCATACAATGGATTTGTTGCTAAAACCGTTCCCGAATCATTAAATTTTATTAGACAATTATTGAATTGGGATTGAAAACTAGCACCATCTACTTTGTCTAAAAAAAGTTCTATTTGATTGGATCCATAAATGATGCAATTGCTAAACTCTGCTTGATTTAAATTGACAGGAATGGCAACATTATCAACTGTTTTGTAATTGCTAATCAAAACGGCCATTTGTTTGGAACTCGACCAATCGTTGTTAAAGGTGCAATGTTTGAATGAATACGAACCGCCTTCAGTACAAGCGATACTGGCTTGTCCCGCCGAATTAATAACAAGATTTGTTCCTTCAATTTTTGCAGATCTTGCTAAAATTCCAACATTTGAAGTATTATAAATTTGTGTATTGTCTATTTTTAATGTGGTATTGGTAGAGTTTTCAACATCGCCTACGAGAATTCCAACGGTTGCATTTTTTAATGTCAAATGGTTAATTTGATTGTTGACACTTCCTTGACTCATCCAAATTAATCCCCATTGACCAGGAACATCGGAATATTCGGGTTCCAATCGGTCGCCTTCAAAAATAACTTCATTTTCCAACGCATCAGTATTGGAAACTGCTCCATTTATTTTTAAACTGCCGCCACTTCCAACAATTATCCCAGAATTGGCATGAAAATAAATACGAGCACCCGCTTCCACATTGAGCGTTTCACCATCTGGAATTCCCGCATATCCATAAATAACATAGGGTTTGTTTTTGGTCCAAACATATTCATCATTATGATCATTATGGTCTAAAATGAATCCATAAATAGCGTCTTCTCCAAGCGGCAATGATTCGTAGGTTATAGCATTCGTGGTGGCGTCAACAAATTTTTGTGGGTATAAAAAAACCGCATCTTGAATTAAAGTTACTAATTCAACGGTTTGTAGATTGCTTCCTTCGTCAAATTTAATTTGGTCGGTATAAAGAAAATCAGTTGGATTTGCGCTGGCAACATCGGTGGTAGTTTCCACGAAAATGTACAAACTATCTTTGGCCAATAATTCCACATTATTGAAGATTTTTCCGTCACCATGTCCGCTATTATCTTCGTCAATACCTTCCATTCCATCAATCATCATCCGGTATTTGGATAAATTTCCTTTTCCGAGTTGAATTTTTGAAATAGTAATATCCGCGTTACTTCGATTGTATACTTTTAACATATAGGTGCTCGAGCCAACATTCGTGAAAACGGTATCCAGATAGACGGTATCTTTCGAAAACTCTAAATTTCCTTTGCTTGGTTCGAAAACAAAATCTTTTCGACAAGATGATAATACCATTAAAATGCTAATAATAAATAGAATTACAATAGAGCGCATAAAGAGTGAATTTTTGTAAAAATAGTAAAAAAAGTGAATTTAGGTATTTGATATTTTGATTATTTAAACGCAACAAACAAGAATTTAGTTTAATTTGAAAATTATCTTTTTCATTTGTTTGGTTTCTATTGGCAACAAATAGTATTTTTACAAAAAAACGACATGACATTTGATAAAGAAAAAATTCTGGCACATTGCAATGGGTTTTCTGAAAACACTTTAATGAAAACACTTTCTATCGAATATATCGATGCTGGAAAAGATTTTTTGGTAGCCAAAATGCCCGTAAATCCTAGCGTTCATCAGCCAATGGGTTTGCTTCATGGTGGTGCAACAGTTGCTTTGGCCGAAAGTGTTGGAAGTGCCGCTTCTTTTTTGTTCATAAATACAGATGAGCAAGAGGTTAGAGGTATTGAAATTTCTGCCAATCATTTGAAAAGCAAGCGATCGGGAACTGTTTTTGCCACCGCACGAATTATCCATAAAGGAAGAACGCTTCATTTGTGGGAAATTAAAATCACCGACGAAAATGACAATTTGATTTCCCTATGCAAATTGACGAATATGATTTTGTCTATAAAAAAGTAAATATGATTCAATTTTTGGATAAGGCAAAACGCCAACTTTCTAGTAATTTGCCTTTTGTAATTTACAAAAAGCCCAATGAAAACAAGTGTATTGGCTATTTTCAAAAAAACAATTTACTTTTTGAAGTTGATGATTTTAAAGAAAAAGGATTTGTGTTTTCGAGTTTCGATGGTTCCAAATCGATATTATTTCCAGAACATGAATCCGATCGTTTGGAAGTTGATTTTATTTTTAATTCTAATGAAATAGAGATTGTAAATAATCAATTTGTAGAAAATAATTCAAATAAAAAAGAGTTTGAAACTCAAGTTCAATTAGCGGTTGATGCTATTTCTGACGGTAAGTTTTTAAAAGTAGTTTTATCCAGAAAAGAATCAATCGAATTGACGGATTTTGATCCAATAGAAACTTTTCAGAAAGTAGCTCAAAATTATTCTACTGCATTTTGTTATTGTTGGTTTCATCCAGAAATTGGACTTTGGATTGGTGCCTCGCCGGAACAATTATTAAAAATCGATAATCAAAAAATGAGTACCGTTTCATTGGCTGGAACTCGAAAAAACGATGATAATAAGTTTGTGGAATGGGGCAAAAAAGAAAAAACCGAACAACAAATAGTAACGAATTCGATCATTAAAAATTTAGAAAATGAACTTTCCAATATAAAAATCTCAATTCCTCATTCGTTTCAAGCAGGTAGTTTATTTCATTTAAAAACCGACATCGAAGGCGAATTAAAACCAAATTTTGACTTAAAAAACATGCTTTCAAAATTACATCCAACGCCAGCCGTTTGTGGTTTTCCAAAAAAAGAAGCGAACGATTTTATAGTAAAAACAGAAGGTTATAATCGTAGTTTTTATAGTGGTTTTTTTGGTGAAATTAATTTAAATAATAAGACAAATAGCTTTTTGCATGTCAATTTAAGATGTATGCAAATTCAAAATAAAACCGCACATTTGTATATTGGTTGCGGCATAACGCGAGATAGTATTCCAGAATCGGAATGGCTGGAGACGGTCAACAAATCGCAAACAATGAAAAAAATACTTATATGAAATTAGATATACTTGCTTTTGGAGCGCATCCGGATGATGTGGAGTTGGGTTGTGGCGGCACAATAGCCAAAGAAATTGCATTAGGAAAATCAGTCGGGATTATTGATTTGACACGAGGCGAATTAGGAACTCGTGGTTCCGCTGAAATTCGAGATAAAGAAGCGGCTCATGCGGCCAAAATTTTAGGCGTTTCCGTTCGGGAAAATCTGGAAATGCGTGATGGTTTTTTTCAAAATGACGAAGCCCATCAACTTCAAATTATTCAAATGATTCGAAAATACCAACCGGATATTGTTTTATGCAACGCCAAAGACGATAGACATATTGACCATCCCAAAGGCAGTAATTTGGTTTCCGATGCTTGTTTTTTGTCAGGATTATTAAAAGTAAAAACAACTTTAAATGGCGAAAGTCAAACCCATTGGCGACCAAAAGTAGTGTATCATTATATTCAATGGAAAAATAGCACACCTGATTTTGTAGTTGATATTTCTGGTTATGAAGGAAAGAAACAACAAGCAATTTTAGCCTATCCGTCTCAATTTTATAATCCAAACACCAACGAACCGATTACGCCAATAGCTACAAAGAATTTTCTTGACAGCGTTCATTATCGCGCACAAGATTTGGGTCGATTAATTGACGTTGACTTTGCAGAAGGATTTACAGTTGAAAGGCTTTTGGCAGTCAATAGTTTAGGGGATTTAAAGTAATTTTTTTAAATATTTAGTTTGTAAAAAGAAAACTTTTGCAGTATATTTGCACTCGTTAAAATGGTGGTTGTAGCTCAGCTGGTTAGAGTATTGGTTTGTGGTGCCGAGGGTCGCCGGTTCGAACCCGGTCAGCCACCCAAAAACGCAAAAGCTCCGAAGAAATTCGGAGCTTTTTTTGTGGGTTTTGTTTCTTAATCGTCTGATTTATCTACTACGGGACGACTTTCTCTGTTGGCCAATTCCCAAGCAATTGAAAACGCCAATTGTGTTCTTTTGGCTAAAGCATCAAATTCAATTTTTGATACTTCATCGGAGGCTTGATGGTAATCGGCATGAACGCCATTGAAAAGAAAAACAGATGGAATTCCGTTTTTGGCAAAATTATAATGATCTGATCGATAATAGAAACGGTTGGGGTCATTTTTATCGTTGAAAGTATAATCCAAATTTAAATGAACAAATTCATTATTAGCCTTTTCGCAAATGGTATATAAATCGGTTGAAAGATAATCAGAACCAATTAAATAAATATAATTATTAGAAGCGACATGGGCTTCATCACGTCGTCCAATCATATCAATATTAATATCAGTAATGGTGTTTTTTAATGGAAAAAGCGGGTTTTCTGAATAATATTTTGAACCCAATAATCCGTGTTCTTCTCCCGTCATGTGAATAAATAAAAGGGAACGTTTTGGTCCGTGGCCATCTTTTTTGGCTTGCGAAAAAGCTTTTGCGATTTGGACTAAAGCCACTGTTCCAGATCCATCATCATCGGCACCATTATAAACTTCGCCATTCATTACTCCAACATGGTCATAATGCGCAGAAACCACAATAATTTCCTCTGGTTTTTCAGAACCTTCAATGAAGGCCCAAATGTTCTCAGAATCGGGAAGGTTTTCGTTTCTTCGTGAATTTAAACTCGCAGAGGGAATATTTTGGAAATAACTCGAAGCGCCTTTTGGATAGGGAACGCCATTGTTTTGATATTGTTGAATTAAAAATTTACCCGCTTTTTTTTGACCAGGTGAACCCGTGTCGCGACCTTCCATTTCATCAGAAGCAACTGTGGTTAAAAGGATTTTCAAATCGCTTTCGGTAATTAAGTTTAAGTATTTTGTTGGATCTGAAATTACGGTTTTGGCTTGTTGAGAATAACTATTTAAGCCAAAAAAGAAAAGAAGTAGTAGTGCAATTTTTTTCATGGTAGATTTGGGGGTTAAAAAATTCGATTATAATATTTACAAATATCTAAAATAAAATGATATCACAATTAAAATAGATTCTTAGTTATATTTTTTTTAATTTTAGGGCAAATAATAAATAATGCAATCCGATTCTAAAACCCCTGAGGAACATATCAATTCCTTACCCGAAGACCGAAAAGAACCTGTCAAAAAACTGCGAAATAGCGTTTTGAAACATTTGCCAACTGGATTTGAGGAAAAAATGTGTTACGGCATGTTGGGCTATGTTGTGCCACATTCGATTTATCCGAGTGGTTATCATTGTGATGCAAAACAGCCCTTGCCCTTTATTAATATTGCCTCACAAAAGAATTTTATCGTCATCCATCACTTGGGTTTGTATGCCAATAAGGAACTTTTAGATTGGTTTGTCTCCGAATATCCAAAACATTCAACCCACAAATTAGATATGGGAAAAGGATGCGTTCGTTTCAAAAAACCTGAAGCGATTCCGTATGAATTAATTGAACAATTGGTTTCAAAAATAGGAGTTTCTGATTGGATTTCTTGCTATGAAAACAGTTTTAAAAATATAAAATGAAAGAATTACTAAAAGAAAATTACCCATTTGTTTTTGAAGATTCTCTTGTTGACGAAATTGTAGCTGTTTCGCTATTGCGCGATTTCAAGGAAGGAGATGTGTTGATTGATTCTGGCGATTATATCAAAAAAATGCCTTTGCTAATTAGCGGAGCCATCAAAATTCTTCGTGACGATAACGATGAAGGCGAATTGCTTTTGTATTTTATTGAAAAAGGCGATACTTGCGCGATGTCTATGGTTTGTTGTTTGGGCGATTCCAAAAGTGAAATTCGGGCAGTTGCCGAAACCGACGGAGTGGTTATTATGATTCCCGTTATGAAAATGGAAGAATGGTTGGGCAAATATAAAAGCTGGCGAAATTATGTGTTTAATAGCTATAATAATCGATTGAAGGAAATGCTTTCGGCAATTGATAATTTGGCGTTCAATAATATGGACAAACGGGTTTTGCATTATCTTCAAGAAAAAGTGAAAATCAATAATTCCAAAGAAATTCATAATACGCATCAAGAAATCGCCTATGATTTACATACTTCAAGAGTTGTAATTTCACGATTATTGAAGGTATTGGAAAACGAAGGAATAATTAATTTGCATCGCGCATCAATAGAATATATTGGTTAATATTGGTAACTTTTGTTACTCGAATAACGATGAATTTTAGGCAAATTTGCCAAATAATAATTTTGTAATAAATGGAAAACGGATTGATTATTGGTTATTTTTTAGCGCTTTTTGTTGGAGTAGTAATGGGACTTCTAGGAAGTGGCGGCTCCATTTTATCGGTTCCAATTTTTGTATACGCAATGAACGTTTCACCTGTTTTAGCTACGGCTTATTCTTTGTTTGTTGTTGGAATTACGGCTTTGGTGGGTGGATTCCAAAAAGCCAAACAAAAATTAGTTGATTATCGAAATGCGATTCTTTTTGGGATTCCAACTCTAATTACTGTTTTTATCACCCGAAAAATATTGGTTCCCAATATTCCAGAAGTGGTTACTTTTTTTAATTATTTCCAAATCCAAAAATCGGTTCTAATAATGGCGGTTTTTGCTGTCGTAATGATTTTTGCAGCCATTCGAATGATTGTTCCAATAGAAGAAAACGCCAAGCCAATTTTTCCAAAACCAAACTATTTCCAAATTGTGATTCAAGGAATTATTATCGGATTGATTTCTGGTTTTGTTGGAGCAGGTGGTGGGTTTTTAATTATTCCGGCACTAGTTTTTATGGCGAGAATTCCAATGAAAATGGCTGTTGGAACCTCGTTATTAATTGTTGCGGCACAATCTTTAATTGGTTTTTTAGGCGATATTCAAGTCAATCAACCGATGAATTGGCAAATGTTGGGATTATTTACTACTTTTTCAGTGATTGGAATTCTAATTGGTAATAAATTATCCAAAAAAATAAATGGCGAAAAACTTAAAACAGCATTTGGTTGGTTTGTCTTAGCGATGGGAAGCTACATTTTGATTAAAGAAATTTTATTTTCTTAAAACAATCATAAATGTAACTTTTGATACTTAAGAAGCCAATAAAAACAAATAATTTTACAAGATTATAATTTATAAAAAATGAAAATAGAACAAATTTATACAGGTTGTTTGGCTCAAGGAGCTTATTACATCGAAAGTGAAGGTGAAGTTGCCATAATTGATCCTTTGCGAGAAGTACAGCCTTATATTGATAAAGCGGTTTCTAATAATGCCAAAATAAAATACATCTTCGAAACCCATTTTCACGCTGATTTTGTTAGTGGCCACGTTACACTTTATGAAAAAACAGGAGCGCCAATTGTTTTTGGACCGAGCGCAATCCCAAGTTTTAAGGCTCATATTGCTGCTGACGGCGAGGTTTTTAAATTAGGAAAAATAACAATCACAACTTTGCACACTCCAGGACATACAATGGAAAGCACTTGTTATCTACTTAAAGACGATTCGGGAAAAGAGTATGCGCTTTTTAGTGGTGATACTTTATTTTTGGGAGATGTTGGCCGACCAGATTTGGCTCAGAAAGCCGCACATATGACACAAGAAGAACTCGCAGGTATTTTATTTGATAGTTTAAGAACAAAAATAATGCCTCTGGCAGATGACGTAATTGTATATCCAGCGCACGGAGCTGGAAGTGCTTGCGGAAAAAATTTGAGCAAAGAAACTGTTGGTTCAATTGGAAACCAGAAAGAAACAAATTATGCACTTCGCGCCGATATGACTCGGGAAGAATTTATCAAAGAAGTTACCGATGGATTATTGCCTCCTCCGGCATATTTTCCTATGAATGTGAAAATGAATAAGGAAGGTTATGAAAATGTTGAAACTATTATTGCCGATGCAAAACCTTTCGACCCAAATACATTTGAATTAATTGCCAATGAAACCGAAGCCTTAATTCTAGATGTTCGTTATCAGGATGAATTTGCAAAAGGCCATATTCCAAAATCGATTTTTATTGGAATTGATGGTGGTTTTGCACCATGGGTGGGAGCCTTAATTTTAGACAATAAACAACCGATTCTATTGGTTACTGCTGAAGGAAGGGAAAATGAAACCATCATGCGTTTGGCCAGAGTTGGCTATGACAATACCATCGGCTATTTGAATGGTGGATTTGATTCTTGGAAAAATTCTGGTTTGGAATGTGATACAATTTTGTCCGTTTCTGCTGAAACATTAGAGAAGAAAATCCAAGGAAAAGCGATTGTTTTTGACGTTCGGAAACCAGGAGAATATGCCGCCGAACATGTTTTGGATGTTCCCTCAACGCCTCTAGATTTTTTGAACGAACATTTAGCTGAATTTCCAAAAGAAGCTTCGTTTTACTTGCATTGCGCAGGTGGATATCGGTCTATGATTGCCGCGTCTATATTGAAAGCGCGTGGTTTTCACAATGTTATTGATGTTTATGGAGGTTTTGACGCCATCAAAAAAACAGGTATTAAAACAACCCAATACGTTTGTCCATCAACCTTGAAATAAAGAAAAAATAATGTCAGAAGAAAAATGCTGTGTTGTAGTTTGCGAAAACCCATTGGATAAGAATTATTGGGACGCACAATACCAATCAAAAATTATTAGTTGGGATTTAGGTACAGTTTCACCGCCCATTCAATATTTAATTGATCGTATTAAAAATAAACAGGCACGAATTTTAATTCCGGGTTGCGGAAATACTTATGAAGCGGAATATCTTCTAGCTCAAGGATTTACAAACGTTACGGTTATTGATATTGCGCCAACATTGGTTGCAAATTTGAATAAAAAGTTTGCTAATAATCCGAATATCAAAATCGTTTTGGGTGATTTTTTCGAACACGAAGGGGTTTATGACTATATTATTGAACAAACTTTTTTTTGTGCTTTACCGCCAACAATGCGTCAAAAATATGTATGGAAAATGCACCAACTTCTTGCCGAAAACGGCATTTTGACGGGGCTTTTGTTTAATCGAGAATTTGAAATTAGTCCACCATTTGGCGGAAGTCAAGAAGAGTATGAATTACTTTTTAAAGCGGCATTTTCGTTTAATAAAATGGAAATCTCTAAAAATTCAATTGATAAAAGAGCGGGTTTTGAATTATTATTTGAATTCTATAAAACCAATCATATTGTGCATCTTTATGCATTTGAAGGTATTACTTGTAGCGGATGTATGAAAACGGTTTCGGATAAATTTAAAGAAATTAAAGGCGTTCAAAATGCCAGTATGAGTTCTGATTTTTCAGAAATAGTTATAGTTAGCGCCACCGAGATTCCTTTGCAATTTTTGCAAGACGCAGTGGCGTATGATCATAAATATAAAATATCGAAAGTGTAAAAGCTTGTTATAAATAAATTGTATTTCAAAATTGTGTATATATTTTTATAAATAATTTATAGTTTTATGAAAATGTATATATTTGTAATTGAACTAAAAAAGAATTTAATAATCAATAAATAAATAAAAATGAAAAATCTACTAGTTATTTTAGCCGTAGCGCTAATGTCTGTTTCAATGAATGTGAATGCACAAGAAAAGCAAAAAGAAGGTGCAAAGAAAGAAGTTGCAACTAAAGACAAAAAAGAATGTACAACAAAAGAAATGAAATCTTGCAGCAAAGAGAAAAAAGCTGGATGTTGTGCAAAAAAATAAGAATTAGTATTTAAAACTAATTTTTAAAGCGTGTCTGAATTATTCAGGCACGCTTTTTTATTACTTATTTTAAGCCGTTGTTAATCCAAATTTGAAATTTGTTGATGGTATCGTCTGACAATTTATCAGCGTTTATAGGCATCGCTCGAACGCCTTCAGAATGATTTAGCGCTTTGATTAAAACACCATTAAAAGCAATGGATTGAACGGTTTGAATATCTGATAAATCTAACCCACCACCCGTGTCGACTTTGTTATGGCAACCCACACAATTGTTTTCTAAAATGGGTTTTATAGTGTTTTCATATGAAATATCCTCGTTTGCGATTGTAGCCATATTCGAAACAACTTCGGTGCAACTGTTGTTCTGCATTCCTTGTTGAATCCATTTATACACTAATTTTTTTTCAATTTCGGATAGTTTGTCATGTTTTCCGGGCGGCATATAGTTGGTTCTAAGAACCGATTCAAGTTCGTTTTTTATGATGCCAAAACTATTTTGTACTCGAATAGTTTTTTTGATATTATCAAAATTATCCAGCATTATTCCTTCTTTTGCTTTTTTAACATTATGACAACTCACGCATTTAGCTTGCATTAAGGGCATTATTTGTTCTTTAAAATAAACCACCGAAGTGTCGCATGGAGCATTAGTTTTGGAATATCGCACTACCGATTTTTCTTGGATTGTAAATCCTACTATAGAAAGTGCCGAAAGAATTCCGATTGAAATTTTAAATAATGGTTTCATTTATGATTTAATTTAAAACCGCAAGATAAAGAATTTTGTAAACCTTAATGAGAAGTAATTTATAATAATCAGCGTTTATATTTAAGGTATTGATTTACAATTGCTTAATTAGATTATCAATTCGTCGAGTCATTATTTAATATAAAAAACGAGAGAATAATTTAATTAATTCGTCTAAATTTAATGTTAACGTAACATTTAAATTATTAAAAATCGTATTGTTTTTCTTAATTACTAACTTTTCTCTTATTGAAAAAGTTTATATTTGAAAAATAATATCTAATGCCTTTTTATATGAAAACAATTTTCAAACTATTGTTATTATTATTGATTGTGAATCCAATTTATTCGCAAACCTTTTACAACACGGCTACCATTCAGGATATTCGGATTGTTTTTGCTGAAACCAATTGGGATGCATTGTTAGATGCTCAGGCGGCTGGTGCTGGCGATTATATTGCGGCTCAATCGGTTACAATAAATGGAACCGTTTTTTATACCGTTGGAGTAAAGTATAAAGGAAATAGTTCTTACAATCCTAACAGTAATAAAAATCCTTTTCATATTGAATTGGATACTTATGTGAACCAAGATTATCAAGGATATACCGATGTAAAATTGAGTAATGTAATTTTTGACCCGACTTTTGTAAGAGAAACTACAGGTTATTCCATACTTCGGCAATATATGGACGCCCCATTGTCTAATTATGCAAATGTATATGTGAATGGTGTTTTAAAAGGATTATATATCAATTCAGAATCCATATCAAAGAAATTTGTAAACAACCATTTTTATTCCAATACAAACGCTTTTTTTAGTTGTAGTCCGCCAGCTGGTGCGAATCCACAAACTATCAATTTGCCTAATTTATCTTATCAAGGAACTTTGAGTACCAGTTATGACACTGCTTATGAAATTAAATCATTGGCAGGTTGGGACGATTTAATCAATTTGACAAACATTTTAAACAATAATGTTTCCAATATCGAAAGCATTCTCGACGTTGATCGCGCTTTATGGATGCTTGCTTTTGATAATATCTTTGTAAATATTGATAGTTATATTGGAAGATTTAAGCAGAATTATTATTTATACAAAGACAACAACGGTCGTTTTAATCCTGTTGTTTGGGATTTGAATATGTCCTTTGGAACTTTTAGCGACACGGGAACTTTAAATTTAACTTCCACTACGGCAAAAAAACAATTGTCCCATTTATTGCATTCGGGAGATTCGGATTGGCCTTTGGTTAAAAAACTATTAGAAATTCCGACTTATAAAAAAATGTATTTGGCGCATTATGCTACAATATTAGCTGAAAACATTACAAATGCATCTTATCTTACAACCGCAAATGCCTTTCAAACGCTTATCAGCAGTTCTGTTCAAGCGGATACCAATAAATTTTATACCTACGCTCAATTTCAAAGTAATATTGGAACAACTGATGCCGCTTTAGGAATGAATAATGCGCCAGGAATTACTGGACTTATGACCGGAAGAAATACCTATTTAACAGCCTTAACCGATTTTACAAACACAAAACCAACCATTTCAAATATTACATTATCGACTCAAAATCCTTTGATAAATAGTAATGTTTCCGTAACTGCCAATGTGATTAATACCAATTCAAATGCTGTTTTTCTTTGTTCACGCGCCAATAATACTTTGCCGTTTACCAAAGTGGCTATGTTTGATGATGGCGCTCATAATGACGGAGCTGCAAACGATAATGTATATGGAGTGGCTATTCCAATTACGTCAGTTTTTACTCAATATTATATTTATGCAGAAAATAATAACATAGGGAAATTCTCTCCAGAACGCGCAGAACATGAGTTTTATACCATTAACGCATCTTATCCAAAAATCCTTGCAGGCGAGTTGAAAATCAACGAAATAATGGCGCAAAACACTTCGACAATTACCGACGATAATGGACAATATGAAGATTGGATTGAATTATACAACAATACTTCGAACACCCTAAGTCTTGATAATTTGTTCATGTCCGATACCACCACCAATTTATTGAAATGGCAATTTCCATCAGGATTAACGATTCCGGCAAATAGCTATTTGATAGTTTGGGCCGATCAAGATTTGACTCAAACGGGCCTTCATGCAGACTTTAAATTATCTTCGGTAGGCGAAAGTGCTATTTTATCTTATCCTGACGGAACGATAATCGAATCGGTTACTTTTGGAGCACAAACGGCAGATATGGGATACGCACGAATTCCAAATGGAACTGGAAATTTTGTTATTCAAGCGCCAACATTTAATGCCAATAATCAAGGTTTATCAATTGATTATGTTGGTGAATTTGATAAAAATTTAAAATCCTATCCCAATCCAACATCGGATTTTATTGTGCTTTCAAACGCAACAAGTCCAATAGAAAATATTGCCATTTATAATCTTCAGGGACAATTGTTGTATCAAAATAAACATGTCAATCAAAATCAATATCGTGTTGATTTTTCAAGTTATGCAACTGGAGTGTATCTCTTAAATGTGAATGATAATTCTAAAATTAAAGTTGTAAGAAATTAAAAATTAAATTAATTAAGCATGAAGAAAAAATATTTAGTTGTAGCGGTTTTACTAATCGCAATTGGTTTCTATTCCTGTTCAAAGGATGAAGGCTATGGCGGTTTGGGAAAAATTTCCGGAAAAGTCTATGCTTATGACGTTACCTCTACAGGAAATATTCGCGCAGAAGGATATCTCGGAGAAGTAAAAGTGTACATTAGCGAACACAATAACCCAAATTATTTTGATGACATCAATACGTCTTATGATGGTTCATTTCAATTTAGATTTTTGAACAAAGGTTCTTATGATTTATGGGTTTATAGTGATTGTGATACTTGCGTTTGGAAACAAAAATATGAAATCAAAGCGGTGGATATTTCTAGCAAAAAACAATCCGTTACTGTTGAAGATTTTAAAATAATTTTTTAATAACAATTCATGAATTCCGATTTCAATAAATTAATTTATTCCTTACAAGCCCTAAATCTTGAAGAATTAGACACCGTTTCGCTATTGAATCGTGTGGATAAAAAATTCACGTTGCCGATTTCACGTTTATTAGAATTAGAAGAGTGTTTGAAACAAAATTACCAGATTTTAGAAATTGATTCGAATCGTGCTTTTCGGTATGAAAACAATTATTTTGATACTCCCGATTTGGATTTTTATAAAGACCATCACAATGGTTACGCCAACAGAGTTAAAGTTCGTTGTCGAAAATACGTAGAATCGGGTTTAACTTATTTCGA
>CAIMBK010000036.1 GCA_903839195.1 uncultured Bacteroidota bacterium
GATCTCTGTATTTATCTTTTAATTCGGTAATCAAATAATTGTCTAAAACCAACTGGTTGCCGATGATTTTATAGCTGTATTTTATTTTTTCGGCGCGTTGTTTTGCAGTAATAAAGGAATTTCCTTTTGCTTCTTTATTAATTTTAATATACGGTAAAAGCTCATCGGTTTTTTCTATTTCAAAAATAATTAAATTCGAATAAACCACATCTTGATTCAACGAATCTTTTGTAATTGAAAAATCGGTGAAATCATTTACATCTTTTGCGTAATAATCGTTGTTTTTAAATTTAATATAAAGCGTGTCTTTTGGATTCAAATTGATGCTTTGTTTTTCATAAATCCTTCCTTCATAAGCATATTCTGCGGCTTGTTTTACACCAATTGAAATTAATATTGCAATGGCAATTATCCAAAGCGCAAGAAGAATGTATTTTGCAATTGAACCAATAGATTTGCTATTTGGCGCTACTATTTTTATGCCTAATAACAATACAAAAAAACTTGGAATACTAACAGCAACATAAAATAACAAGCCAAAAAACCAAATTGGATAATCCGTAAAATTACCTAATTCTATAAAAGAATGAAACGGGAATTCAGGAAAATTTGTCGTTCCAAAAGCCAAAACACCAATCAAAAACACCACAAGTATCCCCAAACTACTTAGAATCATTAAAACCCCAATAACCTTTGCAAAAACATTTAAAATCATGCTAATTATTCCGCCTAAATTGTTCTTTAATTTATCGCCATTCGACTTCATTTCGCTTTTCATCTTTTCAAAATCGGTCGATTTAAATTTCTCTGATAATGTTACAAATTCTTCTCGCACCTTTTTTTCGATGTTGGAAATCGTAACAGGTTCGCCCCGCATTTCGAGTTTTTCAGACGTTGTTTGGGCTTCTGGCATCGCTATCCAAAGAATGATGTAAGCTAATAACCCAGTTCCTGCAACAAAAAACAGAACTAAAAATAGAATTCTCAAAAACACTTTATCAATTCCAAAATAATGTCCTAAACCAGCTAAAACACCACCAATTACAGCTTCGTCTTTGTCGCGAAATAGTTTTTTATCACGTTTTAGGGTTTCAAAATTTGAGGTTGTATTTTTTGGTTCCTCATCGTCAATTCGATAATCTTCGGGTTGTCCCATTATACTAATAATTTCGTCAACTTCTTTAATGCTAATGACTTGTTTGTCGCTTTTGTGTTTTTCAGCAACCAATTCGCCAACACGCATTTCAATGTCGTTAATAATTTCTTCTTGTCCTTTTGTATTGGATAACGAACGTTTTATAGCATCAAAATAATGCGATAATTTTTGAAAAGCATCTTCATCAATGTGAAAAACCAATCCGCCTAAATTTATACTTACAGTTTTATTCATGATTATTTTTTTTGATTTGTTATTAATGAAACAGCATCCGATAATTCGGTCCAGGTTGCGTTTAATTCTTCTAAAAATTGTTGTCCAATATCGGTCAAACCATAATATTTTCTTGGTGGTCCCGATGTTGATTCTTCCCATCTATAATTAAGCAATCCGTCATTTTTCAATCGTGTCAACAAGGGATAAACCGTTCCTTCAACGACCAAAAGTTTGGCAGTTTTCAAAGTGTCCAATATTTCTGAAGTATAAGCATCTTTTTGTTTCAAAACAGATAAGATACAAAACTCGAGAACGCCTTTTCGCATTTGGGCTTTGGTGTTTTCTATGTTCATAATTAGTATTTAGTAATTTCTTATGCAAATATATATCTTAAAGACAGTATCTTGTTTTGCATAGTACTAAAATTAACAAGAAATTAACAATTCTAAATAATTTAAATTTAAAAAACTAGTTTTATTAAAATATAAGTCATTGAATTTTAATTAAATAAATAAAGAAATTAAATTATTGTAACCATAAAACAAAATATTTGCTATATTTCGTGAAAATGAATTTTCAATGAAATTTACTCCAAGACATCTAAATACTTTTATTTTTTTCAAATTACCTTCGGCATTTATTTGTGGCGTGCGGGTTAAGAAAATTGATAAATTGTTTTGTGAAACAACCGTCAAACACCGCTGGATTAATCAAAATCCTTTCCATTCGATGTATTTTGCTGTTCAAGCAATGGCCGCAGAAATGACAACTGGCGCTTTGGTGATGGTTCAAATTCAGAAAAGCAATCGCAAAATTTCGATGCTTGTTGCTAATAATAAATCGGTTTTTAATAAAAAAGCTACTGGAAGAATCACGTTTTCTTGTCACGATGGACTTTTGGTTCAAGAAGCAATTAATCAAACTTTAATTTCCGGCGAAGGACAAACCTTTTGGATGAAATCAATAGGAATTGATCAGCAAGGAAATCAAGTTTCCGAAATGGATTTTGAATGGAGCATTAAATTAAAACCCTAAAACAGTAGTTAAATTCGGCTTAATTAACATTCACTTATAGGGTTTAGCTCGTAATTTTGAATAAAAATAAAAAGTATAAAATGAAAGTACTAATTACGGGAGCAACGGGTTTGATAGGAAAAGAACTTACTTCTTTATTATTACAAAACGGAGTCAGTATTCATTATCTAACAACTTCCAAACGGAAAATCGAAAACAAACCCAATTATAAAGGTTTTTTTTGGAACCCATCTCAAGGAATAATTGATGAAAACTGCCTAATGGGCGTTGATGCCATTATACATTTGGCAGGCGCCTCTATTTCGCAACGTTGGACAAATAGTTACAAACAAGAAATTGTCGAAAGTCGAATAGATTCTTCCAATTTACTATACAAAGCATTAAAATCCAATCCAAATCAAGTTCGTCAAATTGTTTCTGCTTCTGGAACCGCAATTTATCCAAATAGTTTTAAAGCGTTTTACAACGAAAATTCCCCGGAAATCTCCGATTCTTTTTTAGGAAATGTAGTTTTAAAATGGGAGGAAAGCGTCGATAAATTCAAATTACTTGACGTTAAAGTTTGTAAATTAAGAACCGGAATTGTGCTTTCCAATAGCGGCGGTGCATTACCAAAAATGGTTCAACCCATAAAATTCGGATTTGGCGCTCCCTTTGGAAATGGAAAACAAGTACAATCTTGGATTCATATTCATGATTTGGCGGCACTCTATTTTTTTGCTATTGAAAACGATTTGGGCGGCGTATATAATGCTGTTTCTCCAACGCCAGTTTCTAATGAATTTCTAACTAAAACAATTGCAAGAGTATTGAAAAAGCCTATTTTTCTGCCAAATATCCCTCAATTTATCATGAAATTAGTTCTCGGAGAAATGCATGTTTTATTGTTTGAAAATAAAAATATAAGCTCTCAAAAAGCAATTGACCAAGGTTTTCAATTTAAATACAAATCAATTGAACGAGCAATCGAAAATCTATATTAATGAAAGAAGCCGCTGATTAGCGGCTTCTTTTTTATAATGCAAAATGAATTAATTATTTTTTTTTGCTTTCGCCAACCTTTATAAAATCCTTTTATTA
The DNA here is from genome assembly GCA_903839195.1 of uncultured Bacteroidota bacterium. Taxonomy (GTDB): domain Bacteria; phylum Bacteroidota; class Bacteroidia; order Flavobacteriales; family Flavobacteriaceae; genus Flavobacterium. The sequence continues at coordinate 3,488 of CAIMBK010000036.1, forward strand.
GAAGAATTCATTACAAAAATAAACCTACGAAATCGAAATAGTCTTAAAATTATATTAAAGTTTAATTTTTAGTTCCAAATAGATCATCCAACCTTATTTTCAAAAAAAAGATGACAATTTGACATTTATTGATAAATGGCAGTAATTTTGCTCTTTGGTAGTAACAATAAAATTATGTTTAAAAAGATATTTAAAAATAAAAGCAAAATGAATACTGAAAATACCGAAATGGATCAAGAACTAGACGATTCTACAATTGAAAAGAATGCCAACGGCGAACAACTTGTCCAAGAAGAATTAAGTATTGAAGAACAATTAGCAGAAGATTTGGCCAAAGAAAAAGACAAACACATCCGTCTTTTTGCTGAGTTTGAAAATTTCAAAAAACGAACTTCTAAAGAAAGAATGGATTTGTTTAAAACAGCCAATCAAGAGGTTTTATTAGCATTATTGCCTGTTTTGGATGATTTTGATCGAGCCGTAACCGAAATAAAAAAATCGGAAGACGAATTGCTTTTGAAAGGTGTTGAACTCATTCATGATAAATTAAAAAATACATTAGTTTCCAAAGGTCTGGAAGAAGTGGAAGTGCGAGCAGGAGATGCTTTTAATGCGGATTATGCTGAAGCAATTACCCAAATTCCCGCGCCAACTCCTGAATTAAAAGGAAAAATTGTTGACGTTCTTGAAAAAGGATATAAATTGGGAGATAAAATTATTCGTTTTCCAAAAGTAGTAATCGGACAATAATTTGAACGCAATGCGGTTCAATTGAAACTAAATACTTCGTTTCAGCAAAAAGAAAAAACAAATGAAAAAAGATTTTTACGAAATATTAGGAATTACAAAAAGTGCCGATGCTGCTGAAATAAAAAAAGCTTACCGAAAAAAAGCCATTGAATTTCACCCTGATAAAAACCCCGGCGATGCAAAAGCAGAGGAAAATTTTAAACAAGCTGCCGAAGCTTACGAAGTTTTAAGCGACCCACAAAAGAAAGCCAAATACGATCAATATGGACATCAAGCCTTCGAAAATGGTGGCGGTGGCGGATATGGCGGAGGCGGCCACATGAATATGGACGATATTTTCAGCCAATTTGGAGATATTTTCGGAAGTGCTTTTGGCGGCGGTGGCGGTTTTGGTGGATTTAGCGGTGGCGGTCAACGTCGTGTGAAAGGAAGCAACCTGCGCATAAAAGTCAAATTAACGCTGGAAGAAATTGCCAATGGTGTTGAGAAAAAAGTTATAGTAAAAAGAAAAGTTCAAGCACCTGGTGTTTCTTACAAAACGTGTTCAACTTGTAATGGACAAGGGCAAGTAATGCGTGTTACCAATACGATTTTAGGCAGAATGCAATCGGCGTCAACATGTCCAACATGCGGCGGATCGGGGCAAATTTTAGATAAAAAACCAGCCAACTCAGATTCGCAAGGAATGATCGTTAATGACGAAACAGTTTCAATAAAAATTCCTGCCGGTGTTGCTGACGGAATGCAATTAAAAGTATCCAATAAAGGAAACGATGCGCCTGGGAATAGTGTTCCTGGCGATTTAATTGTTGTGATTGAAGAAATTGAGCACGAATTTCTAAAACGCGAAGGCGAAAATTTACATTTGGATTTATACATTAGTTTTCCAGAAGCAGTTTTAGGAGTTTCAAAAGATATAGAAATCGTTAATGGAAAAGTAAGAATCAAATTGGAAGAAGGAATTCAGTCGGGCAAAATATTACGATTGAAGGGAAAAGGAATTCCAAACATAAACGGTTATGCCAGCGGCGATTTGTTAGTTCATGTTAATGTTTGGACGCCAAAAACCCTTACCAAAGAGCAAAAACAGTTTTTCGAAAATGGATTAAAAGAGGAAAATTTCACTCCAAATCCTGAAAAAGGCGACAAGTCATTTTTCGAAAAAGTTAAAGATATGTTTTCATAAAGATTTTTTTGTTGTTATGGTTTTTAAATCATAGCAATTTTTTCCCATCCTTATTGCGCATAAGGGTGGGTTTTTTTTAAACATTTTTGCCTAATTAAATTCGAATTATTTACTTTTACAAAAATCAATAAATTACTATGAGCAATATTCTTGAAGTAAAAAATGTAGTTAAAAAATATGGGGATTATACCGCCCTAAACGAAGTGTCTCTAACCGTTCCAAAAGGCAGTATTTACGGGCTTTTGGGTCCAAATGGTGCCGGAAAAACTTCTTTAATCCGAATTATCAACCAAATTACTATGCCCGATTCGGGCGAAATCATTCTTGATGGAGAAAAACTCCAACCCAAACACGTTCAATATATTGGATATTTGCCCGAAGAACGCGGATTGTATAAAACCATGAAAGTTGGCGAACAATGTTTGTATTTAGCCCAAATGAAAGGATTGTCAAAAGCTGAAGCCAAAAAACAATTAGACTATTGGTTTGATCGATTAGAAATTCAAGGGTGGTGGAACAAAAAAATTCAGGAATTATCCAAAGGAATGGCTCAAAAAATTCAGTTTGTTGTTACCGTTTTACACAAACCAAAATTATTAATATTTGACGAGCCTTTTTCTGGATTTGACCCCGTAAATGCCAATTTAATAAAAGATGAAATTCTAGCTTTACGCGAACAAGGTTCAACCATTATTTTTTCGACGCATCGAATGGAAAGCGTGGAAGAATTGTGTGATCATATTGCGCTTATTCATAAATCAAACAAATTAATCGAAGGAAAATTAATCGATGTCAAAAAACAATTTAGAAAAAATAGTTTTGAAGTTGGTATTTTAACCAATAATGTGGAAGGTTTAATGTATGATATTACGCAAAAATTCACTGTTGGACAAACGCATTTCAAATCATTAAACGATGAATTAAAACTCGAAATTCAAATCGGAAATGCCACTCCAAATGAATTGTTGCATTTGTTGACGCAACGAGGACAAGTCACACATTTTCTCGAAAAA
>CAIMBK010000037.1 GCA_903839195.1 uncultured Bacteroidota bacterium
CTTTTTCAGGCTCAATAAGTTTGGTCGAAATTTCTACATCTTCTGGAAATTCTGCAAGTGGCAATTCCATATTCATTAAAAGTTCGGCTTCAATTTTAAAATCTTCTTCTCTTGGCGTGATGAAACTAATGGCGGTTCCAGTAGCATCGGCACGACCCGTTCTACCAATTCGGTGCATGTATAATTCAGGAAATTCGGGAACTTCAAAGTTAATTACGTGGGAAATATTGGAAATATCCAAACCCCTCGCCATAATATCGGTTGTGATTATCCCGCGCAGATTTCCTTCCTGAAAAGAAGCCATCGTGCTCAATCGATAATTTTGTGATTTATTGGAATGGATTACACCAAATTCTCCTTCAAAATCTTCCTCGATACGCTCATGAAGCATGTCGGATATTTTTTTATTGTTTACAAAAACCAAAACCCGATCCATAGTTTCATCGGTTTGAAGCAAATGTTTAAGCAAATTGATTTTGGTGTTGAAATTCGGAACGTTATAAGTAATTTGTTTAATATTTTCTAATGGTGTTCCTGATGCCGCAAGCGTAACTTCTTCTGGAAAATCGAAAAAATCATTCAAAATAGCATCTACTTCGTCTGTCATGGTGGCCGAAAACAGTATGTTTTGTCGTTTGTTGCGCATCATTGCCAAAATAGAAGTCAGTTGCACCCGAAAGCCCAAATTCAACATTTCGTCAAATTCATCAATGACTAATTTTTGGGTGTCATCAAATCGAATGACGCTGTCCAATGCCAAATCCATCACCCGGCCCGGTGTGCCAACAAGGATATCGATTCCTTCATAAACCGCCTTTTTCTGGGTGTTGATGTTAACACCACCAAAAATTCCGATGGTGCGCACCGACATGTATTTGGTTAGTTTTTCGACTTCTTCAACCACTTGAACCACCAATTCCCGTGTTGGAACAAGAATAACAATTTTGGGAGTATTGGTAGGCGTAAATTTATATAGTTTCAATAAAGGCAATAAATAAGCAAAAGTTTTACCCGTTCCTGTTTGGGCAATTCCCATCATATCGCGCCCCGACATTATCACGGAAAATGATTTTTCCTGAATGGGAGTGGGGGTAACAAATCCTAAATCAGTAATCGCTTTTTGAACTGATATGGGAAGATTGAATTGCTCGAAGGTGGTCATTATGCTTTTATTTTTGGCAAAGGTACGTTATTTCAATTTAATCAGGAATGGAGAAGCTTTGAGCGAACTTTTAATATTGGAAAAGAGGCATAATTTTAACTAAAAACCACTTTTAATACGTTCCAAACTACTTTTAATACGTTCCAAACTACTTTTAATACGTCCTACAACGTGTTTTAATACGTTCCGAACCACTTTTAATACGTTCGGAACCACTTAAATGGGGTTATATAACCACTTTAAAGTACTTCAAGACTACTTTAAATAGGTTAAACAACCACTTTAATGTACTTCAAGACCACTTTTAAGTAGTTTAAGACCAGTAAATTTTATTTAATTTAGAATACTTGGCTTAACCATAGATTTTAGAATACAAATCGCGGTATTTTTCTAAGACGATTTTTCGTTTTAGTTTCAATGTTGGCGTCAGTTGTCCGCCTTCAATTGACCATACGTCTTCGGTGAGTTCGAAGCGTTTTATTTTTTCCCAATTGCCAAATTTTTCATTCAAAACAGCCACTTCTTCTTCAATCCTTTGGATGACTTGTGGATTGGTAACCAGTTCTTTATTGGTATCTCCGATCGTGATTTTATGAATTTTTGCCCATTCTTTTACAAATTCAAAGCTGGGTTGTATGAACGCTGCTGGCATTTTTTCGTCGGCACCAATAACCATGATTTGTTCAATAAAACGAGATTGTTTCATGGTGTTTTCAATAAGTTGGGGAGCAATATATTTCCCGCCCGAAGTCTTAAACATTTCCTTTTTTCGGTCAGTAATTTTTAAGAAACCGTCTTTGTCAAATTCGCCAATATCGCCCGTATGAAAATAGCCATCCATTATCACTTCATTGGTCAATTGCTCGTCTTTGAAATAGCCCATCATTACGTTGGGTCCTTTGCAAAGAATTTCGCCATCAGCGGCAATTTTAACATCCACATTTGGAATCACTTTTCCCACAGTTCCTACTCGGAAACCGAAATTTTTCATTTCGTTTACAGTAATAACAGGTGATGTTTCGGTTAAACCATATCCTTCCATCACAGGAATTCCAGCGGCTGCAAATATGCGACACAAACGAGGCTGCAAAGCAGCGCTTCCAGAAACCAATACGTCCAGATTGCCTCCCAAACCTTCTTTCCATTTGCTGAAAATTAATTTGCGTGCTATTTTTAATTGAAATTCATACCAAAATCCATTGGCACCATAGGGTTCAAAACGAAATCCTAAATCGATAGCCCAAAAAAATAATCGCTTTTTGATACCGGTTAACTCGGTTCCTTTGGCATAAATTTTATCATACACCTTTTCCAATAACCTAGGAACGGCGGTCATTACGTTTGGTTTTACTTCTTTTAAATTATCGCTAATTTTCTCGATAGATTCACCAAAATAAATGGAAACGCCATGATATTGATAGAGATATAAAATGATTCTTTCAAATATGTGGCAAATCGGAAGAAAACTTAAGGCCCTGGTTTCGCCGGCTTCAAAAGGGATTCTTGGGGCACTATCTAAAATATTTGAAACAATATTATGGTGCGAAAGCATCACGCCTTTTGGTTTTCCGGTGGTTCCAGACGTATATATTATAGTAGCCAAATCCGATGGGGAAACGCTATTTTTTCGTTCTTCTACTTCAAATTGATTGCTTGAGTCTTCGCCCAATGTTAGTAATTCGGTCCAGTTTTTACAATTTTCAATGTCATTAAACGAATATACTTCTCTCAAATTCGGGGTTTGGTCTCTTATTAAGTTAATTTTCCGAAGGATTTCTTCATCCGAAACAAAGCAATAAATAGCTTCCGAATGGTTGATGATATAAGCATAATCAATTTCTGAAATCGTTGGGTAAATAGGAATATTTTGGGCTCCAATTTGCAAAATCCCAATGTCCATAATGTTCCATTCGGTTCGATTATTGGAAGAAATAACGGCAATTTTATCGTTTTTCTGTATGCCCAATCGAAGTAATGCACGCGAAATGGCGTTTGCTTTGGCAAGGTATTCCTCGGTAGAGGTTTTAATCCATTCGCCTTTTTGTTTCATCACAAAAGCATCTGAAATGGAATTATACTTCTCAAGTTGAAAGTAGGGAAACTCAAACAAACGGGTAATTTCGGTCATTATTTTGTAATTTTATTAAGTTGCAAATTAAGTAAAATTAATAAATATGTTGACGTTATTGTTATATAAAATTCAAAAATTCATCAAATTAATAAGAATCGAATTGTCAAACTTTTAACAAACCCTATTGCAATAAATACAATATATTTGCATTTGGATAATGACAAATTAACAAATCTATGCGAAACCATCTCCGGCTAAACGAATATAAAGTCCTGTTTTATAGGATAGCATTAGCCTATGGGTTTTATTTTTTCGCTCGAATATTGTTTTATTTATATAATGCCGATTTGTTGCGTGTGGATTCCTTTTCTGATTTCACGGCCCTTTGTTACCATGGATTGGCCTTTGATACAACTGCCATTTTATATGTCAATTTATTATTTATTGTATTTTCGATTTTTCCGATTGTAAGAAATACGAATTCAGGCTATCAGAAATTTTTGTTTTATCTTTATTTCTCTCTCAATTTAGCGGCTTATGCAACTAATTTCATCGATTTTATATATTACAAATATACCCTCGCTCGAACCACGATTGCAGCTTTAAACGTTCTTGAACACGAAACCAATAAAACCACTTTGTTTATTAGCTTTTTGATTGATTATTGGCATGTGTTTTTGTTGTTTGTTGGTTTTTCTGCGCTTTGGGTTTATTTGTATAAAAAAGTTCAAATTAAAGCGTTTAAACCGTCTAAACACTTTGCGTATTTTGGTTTTTCTACCGTTGGATTTTTGTTTATTTCGGCAATGATTATTGGTGGAATTCGAGGCGGCGATTTCAAAAAATCGACTCGACCAATCAATCTTTTGGACGCCAGTCGACATGTGAAAAACATAGTTCATTCGGACATTGTTTTGAATACGCCTTTTGCAATAATTCGTACCTTATTTAGCAATAGCTTTCTTAAAACCGATTTTAAAGAGGTTACCAATAAAGTAATTCAAGATCAAATTCAACCTATAAAAACATATCAAAATAACCCAGAAACAAAACCGAATGTTGTGGTTTTTATTTTAGAAAGTTATAGCCGAGAATACATTGGTGCTTTTAATAAAAAATTGGGAGTTCCAAATTTTCAAAGTCACGCGCCATTTATAGATTCGCTTTCGCAACACAGTTTTATTTTTACAAATGCCTACGCCAATGGTCGTCAATCGATTCATGGAATGTCATCTATTTTGGCAGGAATCCCATCTTTTAAAGACGCGTTTACTTCTTCGCCTTATCCAAAACAAAAAATTGAATCTTTGGTTTCGACGCTAAAAAGTGAAGGATATGACACTTCGTTTTTTCATGGTGCGGCCAATGGTTCTATGGGGTTTTTAGGGTTTTCTAACATTCTTGGAATCGATCATTATTATGGACGAACCGAATTTAATGACGATTCTCAATTTGATGGATTTTGGGGCATTTGGGACGAACCTTTTTTGCAATTTATGAAACGAACCTTGGATAAAAAGAAAACGCCGTTTTTCGCTTCTGTTTTTACGGTTTCTTCGCATGAGCCCTATATTATTCCAGAAAAATATAAAAATAAATTTCATGAAGGTGGGGTTCCTATTCACAAATGTGCCGAATATACGGATTATTCCTTGCGGCAATTTTTTGCAGCTGCCAAAAAAGAACCTTGGTTTTCCAATACGATTTTTGTAATGGTCGCCGATCATGGAAATCAAGTTTTTTATGATGAATATAATAAGCCAATTAACCGTTTTGCTGTTCCAATTTTGATTTATAAACCGAATAGTAGTTATGTTGGCGTTGATGAAAATCTGGCACAACAAATCGATATTTATCCAACAATTTTGGATATGATTGGTTACAAAAAACCATTTAGAAGTTGGGGTAGGAGTTTGTTCGACAAAACACAAACCGTTCCTTTTGTGATTAATTCTACTGGAAATAGTTATAATTTTTTAGAAGGAAATTACATTTGTACATTCGATGGAAAAAAAGCCACTGGTTTTTTTGATAAAAATGATAAAGGTTTGCAATTCAATCTGATTGCCAAAAGAAATTCAGAGATGAATGCTCTTGAATTGCGTTGCAAAGCGTTTATTCAGGATTATATGGAACGTGTGGTGGATAAAAAAATGTATACAAAATAGGAGAATTGTAGTTTTATAAATTAAGTTATAATAATATGAAAAAGAACAAAAAAATAATTGGTTTTTCGCTACTATTTGTAGTTTTGGTTTTGGTTGGTAACTATGTTTATGACATGAATATCAATCATAATTTCGAAACCATAACCGAAGGAAAAGTATACAAATCAGGCGTAATTCCACCCGATGAAATTGCGGATTATGTAAATAAATACCATATCAAATCGATTGTTGATTTGCGTTTCCCAGGAACTCTAAACTTAAAAGACAACCCAGAAATCCCAGCAGAATTAACTGCCGAACAAAACGCGGTTGCCAAAATAAAAGGCGTAACGTATTTCAATAATGGTTCCGATCAAGTGCCGAAAGAAGAAAATCTAGTAACTTTCTTTAAAATCATGGACAATCCAGCCAATTATCCTGTTTTGATTCATTGTTATCATGGTGTTGGTCGTGCCGAAATGTATTCTGCTTTGTACCGAATAGAATATGAAGGTTGGGATATTGATAAAGCTAGAACAAGTACTCGCTTTTTAACAAAATGGAGTTCATTCGATATTGGAACTCCAAAAGGTGATTATCTGATGCAATATCATCCGAGAAAGCAAAAGTAAATTCCCGATAAATTACTTAGAATTAGTCTTTTTTCGTACTGTTTTTGGTTACTTTCATATTCAATACTTCAACCAAAAGCGAAAACGAAATAGCAAAATACAAATACCCTTTTGGTACCGTATCAACATGATTTCCAAAGAAAGAAGCATTGGCCAAATGTGCCGATTCGATAATTAGCATAAAACCAATCAAAACTAAAAAGGACAACGCCAATATTTGAATAGAAGGATGTTTGTTGACAAAAGTTCCAACAGGAACTGCAAATTGCATCATAATTATAACCGAAATAACCACTGCTGTAATCATGATATAAAGCGCGCCAGCAACTCCCGTTGTCATTCCGACAGCCGTCAAAATACTGTCAAAAGAAAATACAATATCGATTAAAATAATTTGTAGAATTACGCTTGAAAAGGATTTTGTTGCGGCTTTTCCGAGTTCTTTTTCTTCCACACCTTTTTCCTCCACTTTTTCACGGATTTCGTTGGTGCTTTTATACAATAGAAACAATCCTCCCAAAAATAATATTACACTTTGTCCTGAAATTTGAGCAGAAAACCAATCAAAACCAATCGTAAGCCAAGGCTTTTTCATTGCAATTAATAAGGAAATTCCGAACAATAAAGCAATTCTCATAAACATTGCTAAAAACATTCCAATTTTTGTAGCTCTTTTTCGTTTTTCGGCGGGCAGTTTTCCTGTAGCAATTGAAATGAAAATAATGTTGTCAATTCCCAAGACAATTTCTAAAAAAGTTAACGTAAATAAGGCAATCCAGGCGCTTGGGTTTAAAAATACTTCCATTTTTATTGTGAATTATTATTGAATTTAATTTATTTTTTTGGCCATTCCTCGTTGTTTTTTATCGCTTCCAACGAAGCCGTATTCAAAGGTATATGATTTTTCCGACGTGGTCAAAATTTTAATATCAATTGCTTGTTTGTCGGCGATGTTTTTTGGATGTTTTTTTTGAATAATATATTCGCAATCATTCACCCAACGAACGGTTGCTGTATCTGTTTTTCCTTCAAATATTTCTATTTGAATACTATCCTTTCTTTCAAAAATAGCTGATTTTTTGACACCATTTATTTCTTGAACAAATTCATATTTTCCGTTTTTGAAATCGGCACAATTGCGTTCTTGTTGGTAACAAGAAGCTAGAATTAAACAAAAAAGTAGGATTATTTTTTTCATATTTATTTATTGAAACGTTTTAATTCTTCATCGATAAAATTCGTTAGGCTTTTATCTTTTGAAAATTTATCGGTGTTGTAACTAATTGATTTTTTTTTCGGAATAGATAAACTAATCCATTCGCTTTTTTTCAACATTTTGGCATAAAAAACTATTTGCCCAACATGATAGGGATAATGGGCTAATTGACGGTTTATGGCTTCTAATACCGTATGACCTTCGTTTCGAATATAAATAATTTCAGAAAGTTGTTCACTACTTAACTCATTTAATGCTTCAAATAAACAACTCCATCCTTTATTCCATATATCAAAAATAGCCTCTTTATCCTGAAGAGGAGGATCAAATTCAGTGTCGCGATTTCTCCATTTCTTTTCTCCATCAGTTGTCATAAATTCAGTCCAACGGGATATCATATTTCCAGAAAGATGTTTTATAATTGTTGCAATACTGTTTGTATCTTCATTTATTGAAATAAAAAGCTGTTCGGGTTCGAGTTGTTCCATGGCTTTTTCTCCTAAAGTTTTATAATAGAGAAATTGCTTTTTTGTACTTTCTAAATAAAAGTTTGTGGCGTTCATTTTTTACTCAATTTTAATATCATATTTATCCAAAAGCCCAACAATTCCTTGCGTTGAAAACTTGGCTTTTGCCATCGGATTGAATTCGGGATCAATTTTATAATTAAAGGCCGATGTGAAATCAACACTTGCCAAAATTGTGTCATTGAAAATAGCGTTGTCTAAATTGCAATTTTCAAAACTGGAATTGGTCAGGTTTGCACCAATAAAACTAACTTCTTTTAACATACAATCTACAAATTTTGTTTTGGGCATTTTCTTATTGGAAAAAATCGAATAATCCAAAACACAATCCTGAAAACTGACGCCAAACAAGAAATCGGCACAGGAATTAAATGGGATTCCAAGTAATTTACAATTTCTAAAATGTACTGATTTTAGACTTGTATTCGAAACTAAAATCATTGACAAATTGCAATCTATAAACTCACAATCCATAAAACTGGAATTTGAAAAATCGGTATTGGAGAAATCACAATTCTTGAAAGTACAATCTTCAAATTCCTTATAATTGATTTTTTGGGAAATAGAAACTAGCTTTTCAAAAGTCTGATTGATGTTGACAATATTTTCCATATTAATACCCGAAAAGGCTTTTTACGAACGTTTTTAATCCAAGAAATAAAAGCACAATTCCCGAAAGACAAACCAAACATCCCAGACCAAAAATGACCCAAAATATGGGTTGCAATTGATTGATTAATGCAAAATGCAGAATAACGGGACCAATAAACAAGCAAGGTAACGCCCAAATTATCAGTTTTATTCCTTTGCTGCGAATTTCATTGTTTTCTTCCATAATTTATGATTTATTGGCGGTAAAATAATCCACCGCTTTTCGGACACTTCCTTGTTTTTCGAGCAAAATAGCTGCCGTTTCATAATCGACAGGAATTTCACCCATAATCATTTTCACGCCGCGATCCACTAGTTTTTTGTTACTCAATTGCATATCAACCATTTTGTTTCCTTTGACTTTTCCGAGTTGAATCATCGTGGCGGTTGAAATCATATTCAGAACTAATTTTTGAGCAGTTCCGGCTTTCATTCTAGAGCTTCCTGTAACAAATTCGGGTCCTACAACGACTTCAATTGGGAATTTTGCCGTTTGCGAAAGCGGACTTCCTTCATTACATGTGATGCAACCAGTGCTAATATTATTTTGGTTGCACATTTCCAAACCGCCAATTACATAAGGCGTGGTTCCAGAAGCGGCAATTCCAACGACCACGTCATTTTTATTTATTTGATGGTTTTGCAAATCAATCCACGCTTGAGTGGCATTGTCTTCGGCGTTTTCCACTGCTTGACGAATGGCTTTGTCACCACCGGCAATTATCCCATTTACCAACCCAGCATCAACGCCAAAAGTTGGCGGACATTCCGAAGCATCTACAATTCCAAGCCTTCCTGATGTTCCGGCTCCGATGTAGAATAATCGACCGCCTAATTTCATTTTTGAAACAATTTCGGTAACTAATTTCTCTATTTTCGGAAGCGTTTTTTGAACAGCGAAAGGAACGGTTTGGTCTTCTTGATTGATATTTTGAAGTAATTCAGCTACCGACATTTTTTCTAAATGTTCATATTTGGAAGATTGCTCGGTGGTTTTGGTGAAATTCATACTCGTTTGTATTGAAATTAATCAGTGTTTCAAAGTTACCCTTTTTCAGTCATTTGAAAAAATATAACTCATTATAATTAAAGCATTTTAAATAAAATAAGCCAAGGCAATTCCCAAAATAATCATCGATATTTTGGCAATATTAAATTTATGTCCTTCGCTACTTTCAAATATGATGGTCGATGAAATATGAAATAATATTCCGATAACAACAGCCGTAATTTCAGTGGAAATGGCTTTTAAATTGGGTAAAATATCCGCCAAATAAGTTCCCGCGGGTGTCATAATGGCAAATGTCATCATAAACAGAAAAATCGCTTTTTTATTTAATTGCGCATTTACAAAAAAAGTGGTCAAAATAATCGCAATTGGAAAATGATGAATGGCAATTCCAAGTGCTAAATTCGGGTGCTCATTCACTGGAAATCCTTCTAATAAAGCATGAATACAAAGACTAATAAACAACAACCAAGGCATTTTTTGAATAATTCCATGTCCGTGAACGTGCCCGTGTTCGGCTCCTTTTGAGAAGAATTCTAAGACAATTTGAAACAAAATCCCGAGCATAATATAAATCCCAATCGATTTCTGACCTGATTGATAAACTTCTGGCAACAAATGAATTACGGTTAGTGAAAGTAAAAACGACCCACTAAATGCGAGCAATAATTTTAAATTTTTTTTCGCTTCAGGTTTAAGAAAAAGCGCAAATCCGTAGCCAAATATAAC
>CAIMBK010000038.1 GCA_903839195.1 uncultured Bacteroidota bacterium
AAAATTTACAACGTCTTCAAGAAGGAATAAACACATCCCAAGTTAATTTTCCCGAAAAAACGGTCCGAATTTCCTATAATCCAAATTCCGTTTCATTGAAAACGATTGTAACTTTATTAAGTTCAATTGGTTACGAACCTTTTATTAGTCTAGAAAATTACGACACAGGCAAAGAAAAAATTGACAGAAGTTTGACCTATAAATTAGGCGTTGCCTTTTTTTGTTTTGGGAATATTATGTTGCTTTCTTTTCCCGAATATTTTGAAGTCAAAGAATTCTGGCTCGATCAATACCGTGGCTTTTTTCGTTGGTTAATCTTTTTCCTTGCGTTACCTTCCTTTTTTTATTCGGCCAGTGGCTATTATGTTTCGGCCTATAAAAGTATCATATCAAAAATGCTCAATATCGATATTCCAATTGCTTTAGGAATTATTGTTATGTTTGTTCGAAGTACGGTCGACATTTTTTTTGACTATGGTTCGGGCTTTTTTGACAGTCTTACGGGATTAATTTTCTTCATGCTTTTAGGAAAAATGTTTCAAATTAAAACCTATAGTTTCCTGAGTTTTGAAAGAGATTTTAAATCCTATTTTCCAATCGCAATTACAAGAATTAATACTGATTTTTCTGAAGAAAGCGTGCCGATTTATGACATAAAAAAAGGCGATCGATTGCTTATTAGAAACCAAGAATTAATTCCCGTCGACGGAATTTTGATTAGCCCCGAATCGGAAATTGATTATAGTTTTGTGACTGGCGAATCCGTTCCAATCTCAAAGAAATCTGGGGACAAACTTTTTGCAGGCGGAAAACAAATGGGAAAAATCATCGAAATGGAAGTGCTGTTTTCGGTTTCACAAAGCTATTTGACGCAATTGTGGAGCAACGATGTTTTCCAGAAGCGAGTGGATCAAAAACATAAAACCATCACCGATAAAATCAGTCGTTATTTCACCCCAATTCTATTATTAATTGCTTTTTCAGGATTTGGATATTGGGTGTTTACTGATGTTGCCACCGCATTTAATGTTTTTACCGCCGTGTTAATTGTGGCTTGTCCTTGTGCATTAGCCTTGACGGCACCATTTACATTTGGCAATATTTTACGAATTCTTGGCAAACAAAAATTTTATTTAAAAAATGCTTTAGTAATTGAACAATTAGCCAAAGTGGACATCATTGTTTTTGATAAAACAGGAACCATTACTACCAATAATAAATCCAATATTTCCTACGAAGGAAAACCCTTTTCTGAATCCGATTTGGAAGGACTTAAAAATGTGCTACGGGCTTCCAATCATCCGTTAAGTCGCATGTTGTATCATTTTTTACCTGAAAAAAATCGAAAGGAATTATCGCATTTTGAAGAAATTTCAGGTAAAGGAATTCAAGCTGAAATTGATGGAAATTTTATCCAAATTGGTTCGGCTTCTTTTGTTGGAGATTTTAAAGAAAATAGTATTCAACAAACTTCGGTTCATATAAAAATTAATGATGTTTATTTTGGAAAATATATTTTCAATAATGAGTATCGAGAGGGTTTAGAGTTACTTTTCAAAGATTTAAAATGGAATTACAAAATCAAAGTTTTGTCAGGTGATAATGAAGGTGAACGCTCCAAATTAGAAAAATTATTGCCCATTGGAACCGAATTAATTTTCAATCAAAAACCGGAACAAAAATTAGAATTCATTAAACAACTTCAATTGGAGGGTCATAACGTTATGATGGTTGGCGATGGACTTAATGACGCAGGTGCTTTGGCGCAAAGCAATATTGGAATTTCAATTTCTGAAAACGTGAATGTTTTTTCACCTGCTTGCGACGCGATTTTGGATGCGAGTCAATTTTATAAGCTTAATTATTTTTTAAAATTGTCCAAAAAAGCGCTATTTATTATAAAAATGAGTTTTACACTTTCTTTATTATATAATATTGTCGGATTATCTTTTGCGATATCAGGAAATTTATTACCATTAGTTGCGGCTATTATAATGCCTCTAAGTACAATCACAATAGTTAGTTTTGTGACTATTATGAGTAATTATTTTTCAAAATCTCTTCTCCCAAAACGCAAATAAATCCCACTTGAATTTTGAATGCAAGGATTTTTTTTGAATATGACAAATGTCATATTTTCTAAGAATTCAGTCGTTTAATTTTGTCTCACACAAATGTAGGTATGAGTGTTATTTATTTATTAATATCCATCAGTATTTTAGTCGCAATTGGCTTTTTCATTGCTTTTATTCGAGCAGTAAAAACAGGTCAGTATGATGATGATTATACACCATCGGTTCGAATGCTTTTCGACGATGAACTCAAAAAACCCTCCAAAACTGAAATAAAAACAACAAAAGAAAAACAAATTTAATTATGGAAATGCAACAGTTTTATTATGACAACAAAATAGTAAAAAAATTCCTTTATGCCACTATTGTTTTTGGCGTAGTTGGAATGTTAGTCGGGCTAATTTTAGCGCTTATGTTTCTTTTTCCGAATATCACCGAAGGAATTTCCTGGTTGAGTTTTGGAAGATTAAGACCATTACACACTAATGCAATTATTTTTGCATTTGTCGGAAATGCGATGTTTGCGGGAATTTATTATTCCTTACAGCGGTTGTTGAAAGCAAGAATGTTCAGTGATTTATTGAGCAATATTCACTTCTGGGGATGGCAATTAATTATTGTCGCCGCTGCAATTTCGTTGCCTTTGGGTTATACAACTTCCAAAGAATACGCCGAATTAGAATGGCCAATAGATATTGCCATTGCATTAATTTGGGTGGTTTTCGGAATTAATATGATTGGAACTATTCTCCGACGAAGAGAACGCCATTTGTATGTTGCTATTTGGTTTTATTTAGCCACTTTTGTCACTGTTGCTGTTTTACATATTTTTAATAGTTTAGAATTACCGGTTTCGGCAATGAAAAGCTACTCCGTTTATGCTGGTGTTCAAGACGCATTAGTTCAGTGGTGGTATGGTCATAATGCGGTTGCCTTTTTCCTAACAACACCTTTTTTAGGGTTGATGTATTATTTTGTTCCAAAAGCGGCAAACCGCCCGGTTTATTCCTATCGATTATCAATTGTTCACTTTTGGTCGCTCATCTTTATCTATATATGGGCTGGTCCACATCATTTATTGTATTCTGCTTTACCAAATTGGGCACAAAATTTAGGAGTTGTTTTTTCAATCATGTTAATTGCGCCATCTTGGGGTGGAATGATAAATGGACTTTTAACTTTGCGTGGCGTTTGGGATAAAGTCCGTGTCGAACCTGTTTTGAAATTTTTTGTTGTAGCAATTACCGGTTATGGAATGGCCACGTTTGAAGGTCCATTACTTTCTTTAAAAAATGTAAATGCCATTGCACATTACACCGATTGGATTGTTGCTCACGTTCACGTTGGCGCCCTTGCTTGGAACGGATTTATGGCTTTTGGTATGATTTATTGGTTGATTCCAAGAATGACAAAAGGCACATTATATTCAACCAAATTAGCCAATTTCCATTTTTGGATAGGCACCCTAGGGATTATTCTTTATACACTTCCAATGTATGTTGCTGGATTTACACAAGCGGCAATGTGGAAACAATTTAACCCCGACGGAACTTTGGTTTACGGAAATTTTCTAGAAACCGTAAAAGAAATTATGCCAATGTATGCGATGCGCGCCGTTGGAGGAACACTTTATTTAATCGGAATGTTGGTTTTAGTTTATAATATTATCCAAACCATTCGTGCCAATAATAAAGTAGAAGACGAATTAGCAGAAGCACCCGAACTACAAAAAATCAGTAACGGAAGAATCCAAGGAGAAAAATACCATTCTTGGCTAGAAAGACGTCCAATTCAATTAACCATTTTTGCCACAGTAGCCATTTTAATTGGTGGAATTATTCAAATTGTACCAACCATTATGGTCAAATCAAATATTCCAACCATTGCAAGTGTAAAACCATATACCCCTTTAGAATTAGAAGGTCGCGATTTATACATTCGGGAAGGTTGCGTCGGTTGTCACTCACAATCGGTTCGTCCGTTTAGAAGTGAGGTGGAACGTTATGGTCCGCAATCAAAAGCAGGAGAATTTGTTTATGATCATCCATTTTTATGGGGTTCAAAAAGAACAGGTCCCGATTTGTTACGAGAAGGCGGAAAATACAATGATAACTGGCATTTTAATCATTTTTGGAGTCCACAAAGTATTTCGGCAGGGTCAATTATGCCAAGTTATAGATGGCTATTCGACAATAAACCACTCGATATTTCTTTGACACAAGCAAAAATGAAAGCGATGGTAACTCTTGGCGTTCCTTATTCTCCCGAACAAGTTGCCAATGGTCTGAATGATTTACGCACACAAGCTTTAAAAATTGAAGAAAGCTTGAAAAACGACCCTGATTTTGTTAAAAGCTATGACAACAGCAAGAAAAAAACACTCGCAAGAGGCGAGAAATTTGTTCCAATGAATGAAAGAGAAATCGTTGCTATGATTGCTTATATTCAACGATTAGGTACAGATATTAAAGTTAAAACCACTAATAATTAAACACCATGTTTGAACAAATAAAACACAATATGGAAACCATCGCAGGGGTTGCGATTTATCCAATTTTATCCTTGTTGATTTTCTTCATTTTCTTTCTTGTGCTCGGTATCTGGGTGTTTTTTTATAAAAAAGAAAAGATTGAAGAAATGCGTCAAATCCCTTTAAACGATTCATTAGAAAAATAATATTTTAAAACTAATACTATGAAAAAATTAATCCCAGCATATGTAAGAGTTCCGGTCGTTTTCTTTTCTGTTTTTGCAGCAATGGAATATTTCATCGACTCCGGAGACCGACCAGCCTTTGTGAAATACCCAATGATTTCTTTATTTTTAGTGGTCTTTCTTTTTCTTTTAATTGCTATAGAAATCACTATGAACGCTGTTGATGCAGTAACTTATAGTCTTTTGACAGAAGAACAAAAAAGAATTCTGAACGAAGCCAAAACGGTTTCGCTGATAAAAAGCGGTTGGTATCAAAAATTAATAAAAAAATTAACCAAATCGGAACCAATCGAGAACGAAGCAGAATTGCTATTGGATCATGATTATGATGGAATCAAAGAATTGGATAATAGTCTTCCGCCATGGTGGGTTTATTTGTTCTACGGTTGTATCATATTTGCAGCGGTTTATTTAATTCGATTTGAAATAATGGGTGGCGATAATCAAGAAATGGAATTGAAAAAGGAAATTGCTCAAGCCAAAATTGATTTGGCTAATTATATGAAAACAGCACCTGATATGATGGATGAAAAAACGGTTACTTTATTAAAAGATGCCCCGTCCATAGCAAACGGAAAAGCAATTTATACCGCTAATTGTGTGGCTTGTCACCGTCCTGACGCAGGTGGTCAAATTGGCCCAAATTTAACAGATGACAATTGGATTTTAGGTGGTGGAATTAAAAATGTTTTTCACACCATCACAAATGGAGGTCGAGATGGAAAAGGGATGATTGCTTGGAAAACAGTTTTAAAACCTAAAGATATTCAACATGTTTCTAGTTATATTTTATCTTTAAGAGGCACTAATCCAGTAAACCCAAAAGCGCCAGATGGTGAAATTTGGGTTGATCCAACAGAAAAAAGTCTAACAAAATTAGATACGATAAAAAAAGCAAAATAAATGGCAACTTCATTTGATGACGAAGCTTTTAGAGATACCATTGGAACCATAGATGAAGAAGGGCACAGGAAATTTATTTTTCCAAAAAGACCTTCTGGAAAGTTCTATGAATATCGAAAATGGATTAGCTATTTATTATTGACAATACTAATTGCCAACCCGTTTTTGAAAGTAAATGGCAATCAATTTATGATGTTTAATGTTCTGGAAAGAAGATTTAATATTTTTGGGTTTCCATTTTGGCCCCATGATTTCTATCTTTTTGTACTGTTCATGATTGTTGGAGTGGTATTTGTAATTTTATTTACCGTCATTTTTGGTCGAATATTTTGCGGTTGGATTTGCCCACAAACCATATTTTTAGAAATGGTTTTCCGACGAATTGAATTTTGGATTGAAGGTGATAGAGGCGCTCAAATTCGTTTGCAAAAACAAGAATGGAATGCTGAAAAAATCCGCAAAAAAGGTTTAAAATGGTTCGTTTTTCTAATCATTTCATTTTTGATTGCCAATGTGTTTCTTGCCTATCTAATAAGTAGCGACAACTTGTTTCTTATGATTGAAGAAGGACCTTTAAGTAATCAAAGAACCTTAGTTGCATTGCTTATTTTTACGGGTGTTTTTTACTTCATATTTGCCTGGTTTCGCGAACAAGTATGTATCATAGCCTGTCCTTACGGAAGATTGCAAAGCGTTCTTTTAGATAATAAATCCATCAATGTGGCCTACGATTTTGTTCGTGGTGAAAAAGAACTAGGACGCGCCAAAATCCATAAAAACGAAGACCGTTCAACTTCGGGAAAAGGCGATTGTATCGATTGTAATCTATGTGTTCATGTTTGTCCAACTGGGATTGATATTAGAAACGGAACGCAATTAGAATGTATCAATTGTACCGCATGTATTGATGAATGCGATGCTATGATGGAAAGTGTCGGTTTGCCAAAAGGCCTTATTCGATATGCTTCTGAGGATGAAATTGAGAAAAATGCAAAGTTCAAATTTACCACCCGAATGAAAGGATATACGTCGGTTTTGGTTATTCTGATTGGTGTTTTAATCGGTTTATTGTTTATTAGAACCGATGTTGAAGCAACTATTTTGAGATTGCCAGGACAATTGTTTCAACACAAAGGAGACAAAATTAGCAACATTTATACCTTTAGAATAATTAATAAAACAAATGCTGATTTCGACAATATTCATTTTAAGTTGCACGATACAAAAGGAACAATAAAAGTGGTTGGCGAAAATGATTTTAAAGTTCTAAAACAAGGAATGGCAGAAGGAACTCTTTTTATAGAAATTGATCAATATTTATTAAATAGTGACAGAACAAAAATTAAAATTGATGTATATAACAACAATAATAAAATCGAATCAACAACAACCAATTTCTTAAGTCCAAGAAGTTTTGATTAAAATATTTAACTATGAAAATTAATTGGGGAACAAGTATTATTATCGCCTTCGTATTATTTATGTCGTTTATTTTGTTCTTTGTTTTCAAGGTTCAATCGGACACAAAATACGATAATGATTTAGTGGTTGAAGAATATTACAAACACGATATTCATTTTAGCGATGAAATGGTTCGGGTTCAAAACGCGGAAAATTTAGTCCAAAAACCGACTGTCTTAGAAACAAATGAGGGAATAGAAATAGTTTTTCCTGAAGTATTTTCGCCAGAAAAAATTAAAGGAAAGGTGTCTCTTTATCGGCCGTCTAACAAAAGATTGGATTTTGAAATTCCTATTTCGATGTCTAATCCCACTTTGCTCATACCTAAATTGAAATTGGTAGGCGGTCGTTGGGACATTAATATGGAATGGAATTATTTTGGAAAAGCCTATTTGACTAAAACCAAGTTAAACCTGAAACCATAAACATGCTATTTACGGCTTTTATATTTGGATTAATTAGCAGTTTTCATTGCATCGGAATGTGCGGTCCAATCGCCTTAATGTTGCCTGTTGACCGATCCAATCAAGCCAAAAAAGTCACACAAATCATTAGTTATCATCTGGGTAGATTAACCGCTTATGGAACCATTGGTTTGCTTTTTGGGATTTTAGGAAAAGGGTTTTATCTCGCTGGGGTGCAACAAAATTTGTCTTTATTTATTGGCATTGCCATGATTATGGTATTATTAATTCCTGAAAAAATAGTTGCCCAATATAATTTATCAAAACCGGTTTTTAAGTTAATTTCAAAAGTTAAATCGGCATTAGGAAGCCAATTTAAAAAGAAAAGCTACAAATCCTTATTCACAATCGGATTGCTAAATGGTTTTCTGCCCTGCGGAATGGTATATGTTGCTTTATTTGGCGCTGTTGCGATGCAAAGTGCTTTATTTGGAACGTATTATATGTTGCTTTTCGGTCTAGGAACGGTTCCGATGATGAGCAGTGTGGTCTATCTCAATTCATTAATGACAATTTCTTTTCGAAATCGGATTCAAAAAATAATTCCTTTTGTTGGGGTTGTAATTGGTATCTTGTTTATTTTAAGAGGATTAGGAATTGGAATTCCGTATATTTCTCCTTCAAATATTAGTTTGTTCGTACAAAACAAACCTAATTGTCATTAATTAATTAATTAAATATAAATTACTATGGAAAGACATAATTTAATACACGAATTTCCTGAATATCAAGAAAAAATTCACCAGCTGAAAGTTGAAGACGAACATTTCAGATCGTTATTTGATGAATATCATGAATTGGAACATGAAATAAACCGAATCAACAGCGGAATTGATATTGTAACCGATGAGTATTTGCATCAAATAAAAGCAAAATTTCTATTTATTAAAGACGAATTATTTTCAATTTTAAAATTTAAATAGTCTTTAAATAGTCATTGAAAACAATGCAGTTTCTGGCGCTTTTCTTTTTAAAAGCAAATCAAAAGCCATACAAATATTTCTCACAAATGGTTTTCCAGCATCCGTAACTTGTATTCCGTTTTTGATAAAATGAAGCAAACCATCGTTTTCCATCTCTTTAAGTTGGGTAATTATTTCAGGAATTTCTTTAAAATAATCGTTGGGATTTCTCCAAGAAGTTTCAAATTGACACATCAAATTGAGAATGTGTTTTCTAATGATTAAATCTTCATTGGTCAATAAATGACCTCGGAAAATCGGGAGTTTTTCATTTTCTAAGCAATCGTAATAGTCTTCAATTGTTTTTACATTTTGGGCAAAACTATACCAACTATCACTAATCGACGACACGCCTAAACCAATCATTAATTGCGTTTTTGACGAGCTATAACCCATAAAATTTCGATGCAAAGTTTTCTTTTGATACGATTCAAATAAACTGTCTGTTTTTAATGCAAAATGGTCCATTCCGATTTCCAAATAGCCATTTTTATATAAAAGTTGTTTTCCAACTTCATATAGTTCCCGCTTATTTTCGTCTTTTGGAATATCTTCATCTTTGAAGCCTCGTTGCCCATTTCCTTTTATCCATGGCACATGCGCATAACTATAAAACGCCAATCGGTCGGGTTGTAATGACTTTGTTTTTTCTATAGTGTCAATAACGTCTTCCAATTCTTGAAACGGAAGCCCAAATATTATATCATGACCGATGGACGTATAACCGATTTCTCGTGCCCAAAGAGTTACTTTTGCAACATTATGAAAAGGTTGCACACGATGAATGGCTTTCTGAACTTTTTCGGAATAGTCCTGAACACCAAAACTAACACGTCGGAAGCCCAAATCATATAATTTTTGAAGTTGTCTTTTGGAAGTATTGTTCGGATGTCCTTCAAAACTAAATTCATAATTAGGCGCTTTATTGGCTTTTAAAAATAGACCATGAATCAATTTCTCTAAATTGGTTTCCGAAAAAAACGTCGGAGTTCCGCCGCCTAAATGAATTTCTTTTATTATTGGAGTTTCTTTTAAAACGGCGCAATATAAATCCCATTCTTTCAAAAGAGCAATTATATATGGATGTTCAACGCCATGATTTTTTGTAATTCGTTTGTTGCATCCACAAAAAGTACACAAACTTTCGCAAAACGGAAGGTGAATGTAAAGACTTATTCCTTCTGATGAATTGCTTTCTATGAATGATTTTCGAAGGGTGTCAATCCAAATTTGATAATTAAAATCACTTTCATTCCAATATGGAACAGTTGGATAACTAGTATATCTAGGTCCTGGAACGTTATATTTTTGTACTAATGAAGTTTTCATTTAATGGCGAATTTTACAAATCAAAAATAGATTACAAAAAACTAAAATTCAATGATAATTATCATATAGCTATCACAAATAAAAAAACCTCGAAAAATCGAGGTTTTAAATTTAGAAAAGATAGTTTTTATTCTTCTTTTTTATAATTGCGTATTTGTTTGAGTTTGTCTTTCAACCCGTCAAGATTTTCTCTTTGTCGGTCAATGTTTTTCATAACTTCAAGCACCATTGGATTAGAT
>CAIMBK010000039.1 GCA_903839195.1 uncultured Bacteroidota bacterium
CGGAACAAATGGCACAAATGGACTAAATGGTGCAGTTGGCCCACAAGGTCCAGCCGGTCTTGATGGTGCGATAGGTCCACAAGGGCTTCAAGGACTTCAAGGTTTGCAAGGTCTAGCCGGAACAAATGGCACAAATGGACTAAATGGTGCAGTTGGCCCACAAGGTCCAGCCGGTCTTGATGGTGCGATAGGTCCACAAGGGCTTCAAGGACTTCAAGGTTTGCAAGGTATAGCCGGAACAAATGGGACAAACGGACTTAATGGTGCAGTTGGCCCACAAGGTCCAGCCGGTCTTGATGGCGCGATTGGCCCACAAGGCATTCAAGGAGTCCAAGGCCCACAAGGTATAGCGGGAACAAATGGGACAAACGGACTTAATGGTGCAGTTGGCCCACAAGGCCCACAAGGTCCAGCCGGTCTTGATGGCGCGATTGGCCCACAAGGGCTTCAAGGAGTCCAAGGCCCGCAAGGTATAGCGGGAACAAATGGCACAAACGGACTTAATGGTGCAGTTGGCCCACAAGGTCCAGCCGGTCTTGATGGTGCGATTGGTCTACAAGGACTTCAAGGACTTCAAGGTCCACAAGGTATTCAAGGTATCCAAGGAATTGCAGGAATAAATGGAATTGACGGAATCAACGGTGCAGTTGGTCCACAAGGCATTCAAGGTATCCAAGGAATTGCAGGAATAAATGGAATTGACGGAATCAACGGTATCGATGGTGCAGTTGGCCCTCAAGGACTTCAGGGAGAAATAGGACCAGAGGGAGTGCCGGGACCCCAAGGGATTCAAGGCGACATGGGGCCTCAAGGACCTCAAGGGGATATTGGAGCGCCTGGAAGTGACGCTACTGTTACTGTAGGCGCAATAAGTGCTTCTTCAGATCCAAAAGGCGCTACCGTAACTTCAGGCGAATTAAACCTTGCTCCTGCAGATGCAACTAATGGAGGGATTGTTACCACGGCAGATCAAACTTTTGCAGGGAATAAAACATTCAACGATAATTTAAATGTGAATGGGTTTTCAGAATTTTCTTCTTTAAGAGTGAATGGTTTTGCAGATATTAGAGATGCATTTTTCTATGGTGGCATATTTGATGTTTTTAGCAATGCAAATTTTTTTGGAGGCCTTAACGTCATGAGTAATGCAATGTTTGGGGGTAATATTTATAATGCGGGTAATATCACTTCTAATTCATTTATAAAACAAAATGGTCTTTCAACTGAATATTTAATGGCTGATGGTTCGGTATCTAATGGAGGTATTGCCACCGTAGGCGCTATAAGTACCTCTTCAGATCCAAAAGGCGCTACCGTAACTTCAGGCGAATTAAACCTTGCTCCAGCCGATGCAACTAATGGAGGCATTGTTACCACAGCAGACCAAACTTTTGCAGGGAATAAAGAAATTATTGGAAATTTAAAAATCTCGGAAAAAATAGGTATTGGAACCTCAACACCCGATTTAGAGTCATCTTTAGATATTTCCAATGCATTACCTGTTATTTTCCCATCAATGACTCAAACAGAGATTGATGCTTTAACGTCTCCTAAATTAGGAATGGTTCAATACAATACAACAGAAAAAAAATTACAAGTTTATTCAAAAAACACTTCAATAATTACAAATGTATTTGGAAACACTACCACCACTTCAAGCGCAACATGCCTAACTAGTGGTGAACTTTGGTTTAGACCTTCAGTTTCAGGTAATATAACAACAATTGAATTAAGTGCTTTTGGTGCCGGGGAAACAGCATCATTAGTAGTTAAATCTGCTAATTCATGTGGAACACCCATTGTTTTAGGAACGTCAAATTCTATTACTTGTATAGATGGATGGAATACTTGGACATTTTCAACCCCTCTAGCGGTTACTGCCAATACGGTTTATTATATTACCTCAAATGACGCAACAGCTTGTCTAGGAGTAAGATGGTCATTAAGCGGTGATGATTCTACTACAGGAAGTGTATTTAATATGATGGGAATGGGTTGTTCTCCTAGCAACAATGATCCAGCTTCAAGAATTACTGTAGTTCAAAACGTTTCAAACTCTAACCAATGGCTAAATTTATTTAATACGCCAACAGCTAGTACTACCTTAATTGATATTGCTAACGGAGGTACAGGATCTTCCACTCAAAACTTTGTGGATTTATCAACAGATCAAGAAATTGCAGGGGGGAAAAAATTTAATTCCGATATTAAAGTGAATGGTTTAACTATTGGAAATGGAATTGGCCAAGTTAATGAACAAAACATTACCATGGGAGAAAATACTTTAACTAATAATACCACAGGGCAGCATTTAATAGCTTTCGGGGGCAGTACTTTACAAAGCAATACTTCAGCTAACTATAATATAGGGATAGGTAGTTCTGCATTGTCTGCAAATTCAACAGGAGAAAACAATATAGCTATTGGTGCGGCTGCCTTAGCTTTTAATAACGGATCTAATAATACTGCTATTGGTTTAAGTGCATCATTATTAGGAAATTCTCTTTCAAATGTAACGGGTCTAGGGTATCAAGCCGGAATGTACAATACCGGAAGCTCAAATACTTTTTTAGGGGCAAACACCGATCAGAATTCAGCAAGTACTTCTATTACAAATGCAACAGCGATAGGGTATGGGGCTAAAATAAATGCAGCCAATCAAATTCAATTAGGAAATAGCTCAATTACAGATGTTAAAACAAGCGGAGCAATTACAGCTTCAGGATTCAAAACACCTTCCGGAACAGCATCAGAATATTTAATGGCCGATGGTTCAGTATCAAATGGTACGGCTGGCCCACAAGGCCCACAAGGAATTGCAGGTACAAATGGAGTTGATGGTGCAGTTGGCCCACAAGGCCCAACGGCAGATCTTTCAGGGTATGCAACTACATCTGATCTTAACATGTTGCAGAGTGATATATCTATGTTGCAGTATGATGTATGGAACAACCAATATATGTATGGGTATTATTATCAATCAGATATAAATATGTTGCAGAATAATGTATCGACGTTGCAGAGTGATGTAATGAACATGCAGTCTCAGATATCAATGTTGCAGTATGATGTATGGAACAACCAATATATGTATGGGTATTATTATCAATCAGATATATATATGTTGCAGAATGATGTATCTATGTTGCAGTCGAATGTTTCTTTGAAAGAAAATGCTGCAAACAAATCTACTGATGTAACTTTGTCTGACACAACAAATGTTAAGTTTCCAACGGAATTAGCAGTAAAAACTTATGTGGACGCTCAAATTGCTTCAGGCAGTACTACCGTAGGCGCTATAAGTTCTACTTCAAATTCAAACGGCGCTACCATAACTTCAGGCGAATTAAACCTTGCTCCAGCAAATGCAACTAATGGAGGGATTGTTACTACGGCAGACCAAACTTTTGCAGGCGCTAAAACATTTAGTTCTGATGCCGCTCAAACAAATGTCCCAGATATTAATCTAATTGTTTCTAAAACTGCATACAATATAGAAAATACTAATAACTTTCTCTCAGTTGAAACAGTGATTGATCCATTTGTTTATTCTTCCCAAGGGGTTATAATAAGAAAAGATGATGGAGCAAAACGCGGCTTTAAGTTAGGACAAGAAGGGTCTTACGACGGGGATTCTTTTTTCAAAATAGCTTCTTTTAGTGATTCCCCCGATGTTAATCGATTTGTTATCAGTCGAGACAATGGAAATGTAGGAATTGGAAATTCATCTCCTACTGAAAAATTAGAAGTAACTGGGAATTTAAAAACAAGTGGAGCAATTACAGGTTCAGGATTTAAAACACCTACTGGAACAGCATCAGAATATTTAATGGCCGATGGTTCGGTCACAACTTCTTCAGGAGGTTCAGGAGGAGGAATTACAGCCATAGGCGCTATAAGTTCTACTTCAAATTCAAACGGCGCTACCATAACTTCAGGCGAATTAAACCTTGCTCCAGCAAATGCAACTAATGGAGGTATTGTTACTACAGCAGACCAAACATTTGCAGGGAATAAAACGTTCTCTGATGGTCTTAGAGTGGAAAACAAACCGTTCTTACCTACAAAACTAAATCAATCTCAAATTAATAGTTTAACTGGGGTTGAAGAAGGAATGGTAGTTTATAATACTGATACTCGAAAACTGCAATTGTATTCTGTAGGGGCAAGTGATGCCATAAACGATTCTTTTACTGGGACCTTTACTAGTCAGTATTTAGATCATTTCGAACAAACATTTATTCCGCCAACAACAGGAATAATTACGGCGATTCAATTATTTGTTAAATCAGCAAATACGTATCCTTTCGCAGATGTGTATGTTGATTTTAGTAATGTTTCTGGAACTGGACTAGGATCGGGATTTAATAGTTTGAATTTTGCTAATCCAGGTTCTCCTGAGTGGATGAATATTCCAATAAGCAATATTGCTGTAACAGCAGGGCAAACATATAGATTTCATGTATTTTCCATGATGATGAATTCAATGTTTGGGACTAATAGTAATTATTTTAATGGTGCTGCAATGCCAGGATGTTGTGGTCCTATGAATGGAGATGATGTAATGTTTAAAATATTAATTACTCCTACAAATGGCACCTCTGCCTATTGGTTAAATCTTAATTAAATAAGCTTTTCCGCAAGCCCAATAATAAAAAAAGCCCTTACAGCGATGTGAGGGCTTTTTTTATTCTCTCAAAGAAAACAACCGACTCACGTATTTTCCAATAACATCAAATTCTAAATTAACTTTGGTACCAATTTGGAAATTTTTGAAATTTGTATGTTCATACGTATAAGGAATAATTGCCACGCTAAACGCATTTTTTTCGGAATTCACCACCGTCAAACTCACGCCATTGACCGTTATTGATCCTTTTTCTACCGTAATATTGTGTAACGAATCATCATATTGAAACGTAAAATACCAACTTCCATTTGCTTCTGTAATAGATTGACAAGTTCCAATTTGATCCACATGCCCTTGAACAATATGTCCGTCCAAGCGATCGCCAAGTCGCATTGCGCGTTCCAAATTCAGCAAATCGCCTGTTTTCCAGTCGCCCAAATTTGTTTTTTCAATCGTTTCTCGAATAGCAGTAACCGTATATTCCGATTTATTGATGGCAACTACGGTCAAACAAACGCCGTTGTGCGCCACACTTTGGTCAATTTGAAGTTCCTCCGTAATAGATGAAGCTACTGTAATATGAAGATTTGCGCCTTCTTTTCGTATATCTTGAACGGCGCCAAGGGTTTCTATGATTCCTGTAAACATTCTGATTTTATTTTACTAAATTTGCACTTCAAAATTAGCAATAAAAACGTGTCGTTATGATGAAAAAAGCAGAAAATACCATCGTCGGAATATCCATCGGCGATTTGAACGGCATCGGAAGCGAAGTCATATTGAAAACTTTCGAAGATTCACGGATGCTAGAATTTTGTACCCCAGTAATTTTTGCCAATGTAAAAATCCTTTCTTTTGTAAAAAAAACCTTTGAATCCACTTCCGCTTTGCACGGAATTGATACTTTGGATCAAATGGTTTTGGGCAAAATAAATGTGTTAAATGTTTGGCGGGATACTTTTGATATCAATTTTGGAGCGAATGACGAAATGGCTGGAAAATTTGCCATTCAATCTTTTGTAGCAGCAACCAAAGCCTTAAAAGAAGGAAAAATCGACGTTTTAGTTACTGCGCCAATCAATAAAAACAACATTCAATCGGCCGAATTTAAATTTCCAGGTCACACTGATTATTTGGACCAAGAATTAGAAGGCGACGCATTAATGTTCATGGTTCAAGACAATTTACGCGTAGGACTTTTAACGGATCATATTCCCGTAAACCAAGTTGCAGCGCATCTTACCGAAAAATTATTGATTCAAAAAATTGAAACCATCAAAAAATCGCTTATCCAAGATTTTAGCATCAACAAACCCAAAATTGCGGTTTTAGGATTGAATCCACATTGTGGCGACGGTGGCGTTATTGGAAAAGAGGACGACGAAATCATGAAACCAACTATTAAAAAATTATTCGAAAAAGGAACCATGGTTTTTGGACCTTACGCCGCGGATGGTTTTTTTGGAAACAATCAATATGAAAAATACGACGCCGTTATTGCGGCCTATCACGATCAAGGATTAATACCATTCAAGACATTGTCTTTTGGGAAAGGCGTTAATTATACCGCGGGATTAAACAAAATTCGCACTTCGCCAGACCACGGAACGGCCTTTGAAATTGCGGGAAAAGGAATTGCCGATTTTAATTCGTTCAAAGAAGCCGTTTATTTGGCAATAGATATTTTTAATTCTAGAATTGAATATAACGAAATCAGCAAAAAGCCTTTAAAAACAAAAGAAAAACATGCGTAAATAAAAAAAGCAAATATCTCTTTTGATATTACGATAATTTTATATCTTTGCACTCCCGTTTCCATTATTAAGAAATAGGACAAATTGTTGTTAGGATGAAACAGTTAAATGAATTTTTAATTCCTTTTATAGGATTAAAGTTAGGAAAACACCAGTTTGATTATCAAATAAATAAAGCGTTCTTTGATTTCTTTGAATATGATGATTTTGAAAGTTCCGACATCAAAGTCTCGGTAGTTTTAGAAAAAAAGAGCACGATGCTCGAATTGAATTTCAAGCACAAAGGAACAGTTCACGTGCCTTGCGACTTGACAAATGAAATGTTTGACATGCCTATTAAAGGAAAACTCAAACTTATTGTTCAATTTGGAGAAGTATTTAATGACGATAATGATGAATTGCTAATATTGCCTCATGGCGAACATCAAATAGATGTTTCCCAAACAATATATGAGATGATTGTATTATCAATCCCTCTAAAACGAATTCATCCAGGAATAAAAGAAGGAACTTTAGACACGGAAGCCCTGAAAAAATTAAAAGAATTAAGTGTTACAGAAACAAAAATAGCGCATAAAGAAGAAGAAAATATTGATCCCCGTTGGGATAAATTAAAACAACTATTAACGGATAAATAATATAGTAAAATGGCACATCCTAAGAGAAAAATCTCGAAAACAAGAAGAGATAAGAGAAGAACACATTACAAAGCGACGGTAGCTCAAATTGCAACCTGTCCAATAACTGGAGAAGCACATTTATACCACAGAGCTTACTGGCATGAAGGAAAAATGTACTACAGAGGACAAGTTGTTATTGACAAGCAAGTTGCTGTTGCATAGTACAATATAATTATAAAAAACAAACTCTCACCTTGTGAGAGTTTTTTTTGTTGGTCTAAACTTTAGTGTAAAAAACACCTATTTAATCACAAAGTTTCGATTTTTTTTGTAATTTGAACGACTTTTCAATACCAGTATCGAAAAGTAAAAAATGAAACCTATGAATAAAATTACAGCCGCTATTACAGCTGTCGGAGGATATGTCCCAGACTATATACTCTCCAATAAAGTTCTAGAATCGATGGTTGATACCAATGACGAATGGATTACTTCTAGAACCGGAATAAAAGAAAGAAGAATATTAAAAGAAGAAGGACAAGGAACCTCTTTTTTAGCAATAAAAGCCGCACAGGATTTATTGAAAAAAGGAAATATTGACCCTGCCGAAATCGACCTAGTATTAATGGCAACTGCAACACCCGACATGCTTGTAGCATCAACAGGAGTTTATGTAGCCTCACAAATTGGTGCCGTAAACGCATTTTCATACGATCTTCAAGCAGCTTGTTCTAGTTTTTTATTCGGAATGTC
The DNA here is from genome assembly GCA_903839195.1 of uncultured Bacteroidota bacterium. GTDB lineage: Bacteria > Bacteroidota > Bacteroidia > Flavobacteriales > Flavobacteriaceae > Flavobacterium. Next base: position 7,758 of record CAIMBK010000039.1, read on the forward strand.
AACCGCTGCGGCGTATATTGAATCTGGAAGATATAAAAAAGTATTATTAATAGGTGCCGATAAAATGTCGTCCATTATTGATTATACGGATCGAACAACTTGTATTATCTTTGGCGACGGTGCAGGGGCTGTTTTGTTTGAACCCAATTATGAAGGTCTTGGATTTCAAGATGAAATATTGAAATCAGACGGTGTGGGTAGAGATTTCTTGAAAATGGATGCAGGCGGATCAATGTTGCCTCCTTCAAAAGAAACGGTTGAAAACAACCAACACTTTATTTTTCAAGACGGGAAACAAGTTTATAAATATGCAGTAACCGGAATGGCCGATGTAAGTGAGAAGATTATGCAGCGTAATAATCTAACAAATGAAGATGTCGATTGGCTGGTTGCGCATCAAGCGAATAAAAGAATTATCGATGCAACATCCAGTAGAATGGGAGTAGATGAATCAAAAGTATTAATTAATATTGAAAAATATGGAAATACTACTTCAGCTACCTTACCTTTGTTGCTATTCGATTTTGAAAAAAAATTAAAAAAAGGAGATAATTTAATATTTGCTGCTTTTGGAGGTGGATTCACTTGGGGATCTATTTATCTAAAATGGGCGTACGACAGAAAATAATTTAAACTAAACCAAAATTAATATTATGGATATTAGAGAAATTCAAAACCTAATCAAGTTTGTTGCCAAATCAGGGGCGACCGAAGTTAAATTAGAAATGGGCGACATCAAAATCACCATTAAAACAACCAACGAAAGCTCAAGCCCTGAAGTAACTTACATTCAACAAGCACCAGTTGCTCAAGCGCTTCCTCAAGCAGCACCAGCGGCTCAAGCAGTCACTCCGGCAGCACCAGTTGTAGCAGATGAAAATGCAAAATACATTACCATTAAATCACCAATTATTGGAACTTTCTACAGAAAACCGTCTCCAGACAAATCGTTTTTTGTTGAGGTTGGAAGCGTGATTCAAAAAGGAGATGTGCTTTGTGTGATTGAAGCAATGAAACTTTTCAACGAAATTGAATCAGAAGTTTCAGGGAAAATCGTTAAAATCTTAGTAGACGACATGTCTCCTGTAGAATTTGACCAACCTTTATTTCTAGTAGATCCATCCTAAGAAATTATAAATTTTGAATGATGAAATATCATTGTTTGAAATAATTTAAAATTTAAAATTCAACATTTAAAATTTCTAAAAAAGATGTTTAAAAAAATACTTATTGCCAATAGAGGAGAAATTGCACTTCGCGTTATTAGAACCTGTCGGGAAATGGGAATCAAAACCGTTGCCGTTTATTCTACTGCCGATGCCGATAGTCTTCATGTAAAATTTGCAGACGAAGCGGTTTGTATAGGACCTCCTCCGAGCAACCTTTCCTATCTAAAAATGTCCAATATCATTGCTGCTGCCGAAATAACTAACGCAGACGCCATTCATCCAGGATATGGATTTCTTTCTGAAAATGCTAAATTTTCCAAAATCTGTCAAGAGCACGGCATCAAATTTATTGGAGCTTCACCAGACATGATTGATCGAATGGGCGACAAAGCTTCTGCAAAAGCAACTATGAAAGCCGCTGGCGTGCCGTGTGTACCAGGATCAGAAGGTTTATTAGAATCCTTTGAACAAGCCAAAAAACTGTCTAAGCAAATGGGATATCCCGTAATGCTAAAAGCAACTGCCGGTGGTGGAGGAAAAGGAATGCGCGCGGTTTGGAAAGAAGAAGATTTATTGAAAGCATGGGAAGGCGCTCGTCAAGAATCGGCTGCCGCTTTTGGAAATGACGGAATGTACCTCGAAAAACTAATTGAAGAACCTCGACATATCGAAATTCAAGTGATTGGCGATTCTTATGGAAAAGCGTGTCACCTTTCAGAAAGAGATTGTTCGGTTCAAAGACGCCATCAAAAATTAACCGAAGAAACTCCTTCGCCATTTATGACCGACGAATTGCGTTTAAAAATGGGAGAAGCTGCCGTAAAAGCCGCCGAATATATTAAATACGAAGGTGCTGGAACGGTAGAATTTTTGGTAGACAAACACCGAAATTTCTATTTCATGGAAATGAATACGCGTATTCAAGTAGAACATCCTATTACCGAACAAGTAATCGACTACGATTTGATTCGCGAACAAATTATGGTAGCTTCTGGAATTCCGATTTCAGGTAAAAATTATTTACCTCAATTACACGCTATCGAATGTCGAATTAATGCCGAAGATCCGTATAATGAATTTCGCCCTTCACCAGGAAAAATAACAAATTTACACACCCCTGGCGGACATGGCGTTCGAATCGATACGCACGTTTATTCAGGATATACAATTCCACCAAATTATGATTCTATGATTGCTAAGTTGATTACAACTGCGCAAACACGACAAGAGGCGATCAATAAAATGAAACGCGCTTTGGATGAATTTGTAATTGAAGGAATCAAAACAACTATTCCATTTCACCGTCAATTGATGGACGACCCGCAATATGTGGCCGGAAATTATACAACGGCTTTTATGGACACTTTCAAAATGAAAGAATTAGGCTAAAAATCAAAATGTATAAATACAAAAAATCCCGAAGTAATTCGGGATTTTTTGGTTTCAGAGAATAAAATTATATTCCTAATTTTTTTGCAATTGATGCCGGAAGCCCGCCTTTGTGAAGCATAATATCGGTGGTTTTATATTTCACAAATTCTTTGGTCATAAATAAATAACCTTTATAATCATTGGACGAACCCCAAGAATTTTTTACGATATAATATTCTTTTCCGTTTTGGTCTTTCGACAAACCGACAATGTGCATTCCGTGGTCATCGGTTGTTGTATAATTATCAAATGCTTTCTGACGCATTTCTTCGGTTACAACCAATTCGGTTTTTGGACCATTGAATAAATCGGCTTTTTCATCGGCGGTCATGTCGTTGTATTTTTTTTCAGGAACAAAGGCAACACCGTTTTTCCAACTGAAACTTTTCTCACTCACATCGCCTCCCCACGCAACAGAATAGCCCGTTTTTAATGCATGATCTATAATATCGGTTAACTCATTAATTTTCACATTATATACTTGATCAAAGGACCAATTATCAGGAACCATAAAAACAAATTTGGTATAATATGGATATTCTTGTAGCGAAGAAATTTCTACATAATCATCAGCGTTTATTCCAATGACGTCTTTTGCAAAAGTTTCTGGCGTATATTTTTTCCCATTATAATCAAATGATTTAGGCGCTTCTCCTAAATAAGAATCAATTACAGCGGTATAAGCTTTTTCCCAATTAGGCGTTAATTCCCCATTCGGATTTTTCACTGTGGCGGCCAAAACAGCTTCCATAATTGCCGCCATTTCGCCAAATTTGTTTTTATCGGTACCATAATTCAATCCCGAATAAACCAATTGAGGAACGGCGCCATATTTTTTATACATGTTAATGACATCATGAAATGCGCCGCCATCGCCCAAAGTAACCGCTCCGTGCATCCGAACATAATTACGCCCTTTTTCAATATAGGCATTTCTAGCAGTGTAGATCTGGGATATTTCGACTGGTTTTTTGCCCATGCGAATCATTTCGGATTCAATAAAGGAATTCCCAGAATAACTCCAACAAGTTCCTGAAGACCCTTGATTTTTTACAGATGTTTTTTCTAAATTGACAATATCAGTAAATGTAAATGCGGCTTTGCTGTTTTCGCTGGCATTAACTTTCAATGAATTTACAAGATTGTCTTGCGCAAATACAGCACTAATTCCTACAAAAAAAGCGCATACGGCTAATAATTTTTTTAATTTAATTGGTTTCATTTGATAGTATTTATTAATTTTTTATAATGTTTCTTTCAGCCATTTGTAAAATTCACGTTGCCAAACTTGGGCGTTTTGTGGTTTTAATACCCAGTGGTTTTCTTCTGGGAAATACAAAAATCTACTTTTAATTCCTCGTAATTGTGCCGCCTGAAATGCTTCTTGCGATTGCCCAATTGGAACCCTAAAGTCCAAACCTCCTTGGATGATTAATATCGGCGCATTCCATTTTTCTACATGACTGGCTGGATTGAAAACCGTGTATGTTTTTTGAGCTACTTTATTGTCTTTTTCCCAATAAGGCCCGCCAAAATCCCAGTTATTAAAAAACACTTCTTCGGTGGTTCCAAGCATGCTTTGGGTATTAAAAACGCCATCGTGCGCAATAAAAGTTTTGAATCGGTTGTTGTGAATTCCGGCTAAATAAAAGGCAGAATACCCGCCATAACTTGCGCCAACACAGCCCAATCTTGCTTTATCGACATAATTTTCTTTGGCAACATCATCAATTGCAGAAAGGTAATCGTCCATTACTTGTCCGCCCCAATCCTTGCTAATTTGCTCGTTCCATTCAACACCATGACCCGGCATTCCACGACGATTTGGCGCTACCACCACATAACCATTGGCCGCCATTAATTGGAAATTCCAACGAAAGGAGTAAAATTGTGTC
>CAIMBK010000040.1 GCA_903839195.1 uncultured Bacteroidota bacterium
GATTTTTAAAAATAGTACTGCTTTGGTTTTTTGCCATTTCTATCTTTTTTGTATTGCTTTTCAAGTTTGTACCCGTTCCTTTTACTCCTTTGATGGTCACGCGCGCTATCGAAAATAAATGGAATGGAAAAGAAATGATTTGCAATCACGAATGGGTTCCGCTTGAAGAGATTTCGCCAAATCTACAAAAAGCCGTTATTGCAAGTGAAGACGGTATGTTCTTAAAACATTATGGGTTCGATTTTTTAGCGATGCAAAAAGCGTTAAAAAACAACCAACGCGGCCGAAAAATAAAAGGCGGAAGCACTATTTCGCAACAAACCGCCAAAAATGTTTTCTTGTGGCAAGGAAGAAGTTATATCAGAAAAGGTTTGGAAGCCTATTTTACAGGTTTAATTGAATTGGTTTGGGGCAAAGAACGCATCATGGAAGTCTATTTAAATAGCATTGAAATGGGCGATGGGGTTTATGGCGCTCAAGCGGCTTCGGAATATTGGTATCGAAAAAATGCTTCCCAACTTTCCGAACAACAAGCTGCGGGAATTGCCGCAATTTTGCCTAATCCACGAAAATATAAAGCGACCAATTCAACCGTTTATATTTCAAAAAGGAAAACCAAAATCGTTCGCGTGATGCATCATATCGGAAAAATAAAATATTAAAAAACACCCCAATAATTCAATTACTGGAGGTGTTTTATCTTCTAAATATTAAAATTTATTCCCAAAATAATAGTCCGTCCCATATTCGGAATTCCGTCTGTTTTTAGACGCGATAAATGGGCGATATAGCTTTTGTTTGCTAAATTATTTCCATTCAAATTAAAAGAAAAAGCGGTTTTTCCAAATTGTACATTTCCACCAATTCCAAGATTGACCAAAACATAACCATTCGAATTTGTTTCAAAACCACCGATTTTATTTTGATTAAAAGTATTCGAAATGTTCAAAGTGGCAAATCCTTCTTTCAGCCATTTTTTTACATTAAATTCCGCACGAATACTATTGTCCCATTTATTGGCGGGAATTAATGGCAAATAGTCGCCGTTTTGTTTTTGTCCCGTTACGGTTTCAAAACTGCTCTCAAAATGTAGCCAATCGATTGGATGCGGATGAAAATGAATTCCAAATTCACCGCCATAAAGTTTTGCGTCATTCTGAACGTAATCAAAAACATCATTTTGCGCGATAATTATTCCGCTTGGCGCGGAATATATATAATTAGTAATGTGATTATAGAAACCATTAGCAAAAAACTCAAAATGAGAATTTTTATATTCTACATTCAAATCGGTTTGCACGTTTTGTTCCGTTTTTAAATTACTGTTTCCAATTTCATAACGATTGGTTCCTTCATGAACACCATTTGAAGTCAATTCGGCTAGATTTGGCGCCCGAAAACCAGAAGCTACATTAAGTCGCAAAGTTATATTTTCATTCAAATTGGTTTTATATCCCAAAGCGGCATTTGCGCTAGTATAGTTTTTATTTAATGCTTCAAAGGAGCCTTCGTCGCCAATAATCCCATGGCTTTCGCTTGAAATCTTTCGAGTGTCAAAACGCAATCCCGCTTGAATAACATTGGTTTTCCATTCATAATTTGTGGTACCAAAAACACCAAAATCAGTTGTAGCCGCATTTGGAATTAGAAATTCTATCCCGGAGTTTTTATTGGTTTGTTGCATCCCTTGAATACCAACAATTGATTCTATTTTTCCAAATTTTGGCAAATGGTATTTCAAATCATAATTAAAGGTTTTCAATTTCATATGTAAAATGGCAGTTGGACTGTCTTCAAATTCACTTCGGTCGTTCGAAATAAAGCCAAGGTCGATTTCCAGCTTCGAATTTTTTAGAAAAAGGATCGAATTCAAACTCAATAAATGATTGAAAACGCCTTGTTTTGGATAATCAGTTTTGTTGGACGTGGTTTGAGTTCCAATTCCATTTTCAGGAATACCCAAATCCAATTGATTGAAATTATACCTAAAAACACTGGATAAATGAGCGTTGCTGTAACCAATGGCGGTTTTAAAATCTTGTTCATTATAACGGGTATTGGTCACACGATTTCCATCCGTAATTTTATAATCGGAATGAATATTATAGGTTCCGCGAACTAAATATTTCCAATTTTCGGAAGCGATTTTTAAACCCAAAGTCGAATTGCTTCCAACTGTATTTGAAAATAATTTTTGTCCAAAATCACCCTGAAACGAATTGGCTTTTGCAAATTTCTCAGGATTAAAATATAAAACACCGCCCAAAGCATCGGATCCATAAAGTAAGGAAGCGGGGCCTTTGATGACTTCGACGCTTTCAACGCCAGCATCGTTTAATCCCAAACCATGTTCGTCGCCAAATTGTTGGTTTTCCAATCGGACCCCTTGCGAATAAACCAAAACGCGATTGCCACTCAATCCACGAATTACTGGTTTCCCGATAGAAGTACCCGTCGAAACTTGAGAAACGCCCGGAATTGTTGCCAATCCTTCAATCAAAGTTGCGGTTCCTTTTTGTTGCAAGGATTTCATGCTTTGGTGTTCGACTTTCATCACGTTTTGCGATTGGAGTTTATGAAAAGCGGTCGCAATAATTACTTCATCCATTTGAAATTCGGTTGCCGCCAATATTAAATCCAATTTATTGTCTCCTTTTTGAATAATTAGCGCTTTGTTTTGCGTGGTATATCCCAAAATGGAAAAGGTAATTTTATTGGTTCCGATTGGGAGATTGGAAATGGAGTACATTCCATTTTCATCGGTTGTGGTGCCTTTGTGTAAATCCGAAATGGTGACCGAAACCCCTGATAACGGCTGTTTTTCTTGGTTAGTGATTGTTCCAGACAATTTATTTTGTGCATGTATAAACGAAATTAACCCACAAAAAAGGGCTGTAATTTTTAGTTTCATTGAAATTGATTTAATGTTAAAAATGGCTTACAAAATTTTTGTAAACGTTTAATGATGATTTTTAAACATTAAAAAAAGGAGGTCCACGATGCGGATTGGAATTGGAATAAAGTGATTGAAACTGTTCGAATCCAATACTTCCAATCGATTTTATAACAACGATCTTTGGCGTTTTGAAGCTAAAAATATTCGACGAAACGGCCGAACTAAAGGCGAATTTACAAATTAAACAATTTTCGAAAGAATGATGTTGATGGGTAATTTCGTGTTTAGAAGTGCTTTTGTGATGGCAATTTAATTCTGTTTTTTGCTTTTCAAAATGGCTATACGAATCCAATGATTGAAACAGCATTGAAAACAACACCGCAACCACTAACGAAAAATTCACTAATAGAAACTTCTTTTTCATCCGATTCAAAGGTACTAATCCCAAACAAAAAAACCGTTTCTCTTAACAAAATTTATAAGTTGAAAAAAGAAACAGTTTGATAAAATTAATTTTATGGTTTTAAACCAAATGATTTGCCACCAAATATTCCGCAATTTGAATGGTATTGGTTGCAGCGCCTTTCCGTAAATTATCGGCAACAACCCACATGTTTAAGGTGTTTGGCTGACTTTCATCTCTTCGGATTCTTCCTACAAAAACCTCGTCTTTTCCATGTGCATACATCGGCATTGGATAAGAAAAAGTGTCCAAATTGTCTTGTACAATTATTCCGGGAGTATGATTTAGGATATTTTTTACTTCTTCAATTTCAAAATCATTTGTAAACTCAACGTTTAACGCCTCGCTATGTCCTCCAACAATGGGAACTCGAACGGCGGTTGCCGTAACCGCAATGGAATCATCGCTAAGAATTTTCTTGGTTTCGCGAACGAGTTTCATTTCTTCTTTGGTATAACCATTGGCTTCAAAACTATCACATTGTGGAATTGCATTTCTGTGAATTGGATATTTGTAAGCCATTTCTCCTTGAATTCCAGCATATTCGTTTTCCAATTGTTGCACCGCTTTTACGCCAGTTCCTGTGATGGATTGATAGGTTGAAACGATGATTCTTTTGATGTTGTATTTTTTATGCAAAGGCGCTAAAGCCAAAACCATTTGAATGGTTGAACAGTTTGGATTGGCAATAATTTTGTCTTCTTTTGTTAATTCAGACGCATTAATTTCGGGAACGATTAATTTCTTGCTCGGGTCCATTCGCCACGCTGATGAATTGTCGATAACGGTGGTTCCGGCTTCGGCAAATTTCGGCGCCCATTCTAATGACGTTTCGCCACCGGCTGAAAACACAGCAATAGTTGGTTTCATTTCCACAGCGGTTTGCAAACCGACCACTTTATATTTTTTTCCTTTAAATTCAATTTCTTTCCCAACCGATTTTTCGGAGGCAACGGGAATTAATTCCGTAATTGGAAAATTTCGTTCCGCCAAAACTTTGAGCATTACTTCGCCAACCATTCCAGTTGCTCCTACAACAGCAATTTTCATATTTGATAATTTAGTTTTACAAATTTTTAAATCCAAGAGCAAAAGTAAGGAATAACTCCATAAATCTGCAATTATAGGACATAAAAAAACCGCTCGCAATGGAACGGTTTAAGTTAGAAATGGTAATATAGCGGAATTATTTTTTTAGTAAATCTCTAATTTGAATCAGTAATTCTTCTTGTGTTGGACTTCCCGCGGCATTGGCTTTGTCGTCTTCTTTTCTTTGCGTTGCATTCAATCCTTTGATGATTAAAAACAAGACAAAAGCAATAATCACAAAATTGATCAATGCCGATAAAAACACCCCGTATTTCACCCCGCCAAAAACCGTCAATTCATCAATTTTTGAAAGATGGGCTGTGGCCAATGCGGGTTTCAAAATCAATGGCGTAATCACGTCTTCAATTAAGGAACTCACTATTTTGCCAAAGGCGCCTCCAATAATTACCCCAATCGCAAGGTCAATTACATTGCCTCTTAAGGCGAACGCTTTAAATTCTGATATTATTCCCATATTATTTTTGGTTTATAAATTGAAGATACTAAAGTAAGAAAAGGAGTTTAAAATAAAAATTATTCCCGAAAAAAGACGCGTTGGACCCGTTGCGAAATGCCTGTAAGAATTTCGTAAGGAATGGTATTTAGTTTTTCTGCCAATAAAGTTACCGTTGGATCTTTTCCGAAAATGACAACGCTATCGCCTTCATTACAATCAATTTCCGAAACATCGACCATTAACATATCCATACAAATACTTCCAACTATATACGCTTTTTGATTGTTGATGGTAACATATCCCAAACCATTTCCCCACCGTCTCGAAATTCCATCGGCGTAACCAATAGGAATGGTCGCAATTTTTGTAGTTTTCTCTGCAATAAATCGCCTTCCGTAACCAACACTTTCGCCAGTCGAAATAGTTCGTATTTGGGAAATAATCGATTTTAACGTGCCAACATTTTCCAGTTGTTTTTGTTCTTCGGCATCATTTGAAATCCCATACAAACCAATTCCAAGGCGAACCATTTCAAATTGTGCTTCTGGGAAATTACTAATTCCAGAGGTATTTAAAAGGTGTCGAATCGGTTTTATATTCAATTCTTGAATCAGAATGGACGACAATTTGTCAAATAATGCAATTTGATAATTGGAAAAAACACGATGGTTCAAATCATCGCTTGTGGCCATGTGGGATAAAATACTTTTTACCTGAACCAAAGAATTTCCTTTCAAAATCGAAATAAGTTCCGCAATGGCTTCCGCTTCAAAACCCAAACGATGCATTCCCGTATCGAGTTTTATATGAATCGGAAACTGGTTCAATTTTTTATCTTCGGCAATTTTCAGAAAAGCTTTTAGGCCTTTCAAACTATAAATTTCAGGTTCTAATTGGTGTTGGATTATCGCTGAAAAGCTTGTAGATTCGGGGTTTAAAACCATTATCGGAAGTTGAATTCCAGCATTTTTTAAAGCAATTCCCTCATCGGCGAAAGCCACGCCCAAATAATCCACTTTATGATGTTCTAATAATTTCGCAATTTCAAATCCGCCACAACCATAACCAAATGCTTTAACCATTACCATTAATTTTGTAGTGGGTTTTAGCTTTGATTTATAGAAATTTAAGTTGTGGCTAATAGCGTTCAGGTTGATTTCCAAAACGGTTTCGTGCGTTTTTTCTTCCAATGCGGCTACAATTTTTTCAAATTCAAACGACCTTGCGCCTTTGATTAAAATGGTTTCGTTTCCAAAATCCAATTTGGATAAAGCCGCTAAAAATTCGGAAGTATTCGAAAAAGTGAGGCAATTTTCAAATTTATTTTTGAATTCCGAAATCGTGTTGCCAATTCCAATCACGCGATTGATTTTGTTAGACGTTATTAAGGCGGCTACTTTCGAATACAATTCATCGTTGGACAATCCGCTTTGAAAAATGTCCGATAAAATCAGTGTTTTTTGTTGATGTTGTTTTTGGTTTTCCAAAAAATCTAAAGCAATTTTCAGCGATTGAAAATCCGAACTGTAACTATCATCAATCAAAGTCGAATTGTGAATGCCATTTTTTACTTTCAATCGCATTTCTATTGGATACAAAAAAGCCATCCGATTTTGAATCGTTTTGACATCGAATTTAAAATGCAACAAAACCATCAAACAAGCAATGGCGTTTTCAACCGATGCTTTATCTTGAAACGGAATTTCAATTTCAAAGGCTTCTGTTTGATATGAAATAGCAAGTTTTGTATATTGTCCCGTCGTTTTTTTGGCAATAAAAACAGAAGCTCTTTTATCTGAAAAACTCCAAGAAAATGGGGTAGTTTTCGGAGAAATATATTTTTCAACTGATTCGTTTTTTTCAAAAATAAGTACTTTCGCATTAGCAAAAAGCATCATTTTTTCTTTTATTTTTTGGTCCAAATCAGCAAAACCTTCGTCGTGAGCCGATCCAATATTGGTAAGAATTCCAATGGAAGGCTGAATGATTTTTTCCAGTTTTTCCATTTCATGAACCGTAGAAATTCCGGCTTCAAAAATGCCTAAATTGTGTTTTTCATTGATAGAAAGTACCGAAAGCGGAACGCCAACTTGCGAATTATAACTTTTTGGACTTCGAATAATATTGAAATCGGGGCTTAACAAAAAATTCAACCATTCTTTAACGATGGTTTTTCCGTTGCTACCCGTGATCCCGATTACTGGAAAATCATAAAGTTTTCGATAATAGCAGGCAAAATCCTGAAGCGCATTTAATGTGTTTTCGACTTGAAGAAAATTGGCTTTGTTTTCAAAATCTTTTGGAATCGAATGAACTACAAAATTGCGAACACCGCGCTCAAAAAGTTCCGGAATAAAAACATGACCGTCATTATTGGGACCAACAAGGGCAAAAAACAGCGTAGATTTTCCGTTTTGTAACGAGCGACTATCAATGGAAACATGGTCGATTTTTGCCCAATCAGCTTGTTGTTGCCATTTGGCATGAAGAATTTGGGCGATATTTGAAATAAGTACACTCAAAAGTTAATCGGTACTTTTTTTGTCTTTGGTTTCTTGGTTTTTTTTCATTGCGTTAAAAAAAGCGCCACGACTCAAAGGTTCATATTCTTCGGTTTCTCCTAAAAGAACGAGTTTTTCACCTTCGGCTTTTCGGAAACTGTAATGGGCTAAATTTCCGGTGCGGGTGCAAACGGCGTGAACTTTGGTTACATATTCGGCGGTAGCCATAAGCGCAGGCATTGGGCCAAAAGGGTTTCCTTTGAAATCCATATCAAGACCGGCAACAATTACGCGAATGCCTTGATTGGCAAGGTCGTTGCAAATTTTCACAATTTCGTCATCAAAAAATTGGGCTTCGTCAATTCCGACTACATCACAACCTTGCGCCAAAATTGCGATATTGGCAGCGGCAGGAACGGGAGTTGAACGAATTTCATTGGAATCATGCGACACGACCATTTCGTCATGATAGCGTGTGTCGATTGCGGGTTTGAAAATTTCCACTTTTTGCTTAGCAAATTGCGCTCTTTTCAGTCGGCGAATGAGTTCTTCCGTTTTGCCAGAGAACATCGATCCGCAGATGACTTCAATCCAACCAAATTGTTCTTTGTGATTTACTGTATTTTCAAGAAACATTTTTTATTTTTCTAGTCGTAAAAATGAATAGTTTTTATTACTTTGTAACGCAAACAAATCGACTTAAAAATTTTATACTTTTACGTCGTTTCAAAAGTATAAAAATTTTATTAAAGCGACCTTCTTCCGTTGGTTAAATATCATCAAAGAAGGCAATTAATTTAAAAAATTCACCGCATAGTCATTATAATTTTAAAAGTATGAAAAAAAAGTTGGAAGCTGAATTAATCAGTATTGCGCATCGAATCCTGAAGCTTAAAAACAAGGACGAAATCATTCAATTGCATCAAGAAACCCAAAAATTATACGAAAAACTAACTGTTTTGCGATTTGTAGAAGAACATTTTTCAGACGCAAAACCAACCATTGGTCAGAAAGAAATTTTTGAAACAGTAATGAGTTCTTTTGATGACGAAGTAGTTTCTGTTTCTGAAAATTTGGAAGAAATAGAAGAAAAAGCTGTCGAATTGGAAGCAGATGTTGTGGAAGAAGAAATAGTTGAGATGGAAATTGAAATCCCATTGGAAACCGAAAACGAAACCATCGCATTTGAATCCGAAAATGAAGAAACGGAAGAAGTTTTGGATTTTCAAGAAGATCAAAAAGAAGTTTTTGAAGAAGTGGTTGAAGCTGAAAAGGAATCCGAAAGTGATTTGGAACCGAATTTCGAAATGTTTAAAGACGAGGAAGTTCTTTTTGAAAAGCCTAAAAAGAAAAAAGTAGCGAAGCAAATTTCTTTTGAAGATTTGTTGGGTGGAAGCCTCGACGCACCTGTTTTTGAACGGATTGAAAATATTGAAATAACAATTGAAAATCCTGAAATTCTAGAAGAAATTGTTGAAAATCCAACAAAACCATTTTTTGAATTGGATGACGAACCCGTTGAAGAAAAAGAAGAACCTACCGAAACCGTTGAAATTAATGAAGTAAACGACAACTTCAAAAAAGGAATTTCTTTTGGATTAAACGACCGAATTGCTTTCGAACGTCATTTATTTGGCGGAAGCAGCGAAGATTTAAACCGTGTGATTTCTCAATTGAGTAGTTTCGATTCTTTTGAAGAAGCAAAAGAATTCATCGAAGACATGGTTAAACCAGATTATGAAAATTGGGAAGGAAAAGAAGAATATGAGCTTCGTTTTATGGATAATATCGAGAAAAAATTTGCCTAATTTTTATACGGAAATCCAATAAAGAAGCCGCTTTTTATTTCAATTAAAGAACTATGTCAAAATTATATATTGTTCCAACGCCAATTGGCAATCTCGAAGACATGACTTTTCGCGCCATTCGCATTCTAAAAGAAGCCGATTTAATTTTGGCCGAAGACACTCGAACCAGCGGAAAATTGTTAAAGCACTTTGAAATTGGAACGCACATGCATAGTCATCACATGCACAATGAGCATAAAACGGTAGAAAATATTATTGCGCGACTTCAATCTGGCGAAACAATTGCCTTAATTTCCGATGCGGGAACTCCGGCAATATCCGATCCCGGGTTTTTATTGACGCGTGCTTGCATTGAAAATAAAATCGAAGTGGAATGTTTGCCTGGCGCAACGGCTTTTGTTCCTGCTTTAGTAAATAGCGGTTTGCCCAATGACAAATTCATTTTTGAAGGATTTTTACCTGATAAAAAAGGAAGACAAACTCGGTATTTGGCTTTGGCGGAAGAAACTCGAACTATGATTTTGTATGTTTCGCCACATAAATTAGTAAAAACATTGGCCGAATTTATTACCTATTTTGGCGAAGACCGCTCGATTTGTGTTTCAAGAGAATTGTCAAAATTGCACGAAGAAAACATTCGCGGAAGCGTGAAAGACGTTTTGGCCCATTTTGAAAAAAAGCCCCCAAAAGGCGAAATTGTAGTTGTTGTTGCAGGAAAAGCAACAAAGTAAAGAATTTATAATCCTTAATTTATATATAAAATGCGTTGGAATCTAAAACCACTACCCGCCGAAGAAAAAATTAACAGCCTCGCCCAAGCATTGCAAGTGGATCGATTTGTGGCCACATTATTAGTACAAAGAGGCATTGAAACATTTGAAGAAGCCCGACAATTTTTTCGCCCAACATTAGCCGATTTGCATGATCCTTATTTGATGAAGGATATGGAAAAAGCGGTTGCTCGAATCGAATTGGCGATTAAAAATGACGAAAAAATTCTTGTTTTCGGGGATTATGATGTTGATGGAACCACCGCTGTTTCCTTGGTTTCGGCCTATTTAAAAACCTATTATTCCAATGTTTCCACCTACATTCCCGATCGATATGACGAAGGTTATGGCATTTCTTTCAAAGGAATTGACTATGCCGACGACAACGAATTTTCATTAATAATTGCGCTCGATTGTGGTATAAAATCAATCGAACAAGTGGCCTACGCTAAAGAACGAAACATCGATTTTATTATTTGTGACCACCACCGTCCCGGAGAATTTCTGCCCGATGCGGTAGCCATATTAGACCCAAAACGTTCGGATTGTTTTTATCCATATGATGAATTATGTGGCTGTGGCATTGGTTTCAAACTGATTCAAGCCTTAGGTAAAAATAGGGGAGAAAGCATCGAAGATTTAATGCCTTATTTGGATTTAGTGGCAACGGCAATTGCGGCTGACATTGTTCCGATGACGGGAGAAAATCGCGTTTTGGCTCATTTTGGGTTGCAAGTAATTAATTCCAATCCGAGACCTGGAATTAAAGCAATGATTCATCAAATTAAAAAGCAAACACTTGATATTACGGACGTAGTTTTTATTATTGCACCCCGAATTAACGCCGCCGGAAGAATCAAACACGGAAATCATGCGGTGGCATTATTGTCGGAATTTGATTTTGAGCAAGCGCAACAATTTGCTTCCGAAATCGAAAAATACAACGCCGACAGAAAAGAATTGGACAAACAAATCACCAAAGAAGCGTTACATCAAATAATAGAAAATCAAGAACAAAAACGATTTTCGACTGTGGTTTTTCAAGAAGATTGGCACAAAGGCGTCATCGGAATTGTGGCTTCCCGATTGATAGAAACCTATTATCGTCCGACCCTAGTTTTTACTCGAAGTGGCGATAAACTGGCAGCATCGGCACGATCGATCAAAGGATTTGATGTTTATAATGCTTTGGAAGCTTGTTCGGAATATTTGGAGCAATTTGGCGGACACATGTATGCTGCAGGAATGACTTTGAAGGAAGAAAACTACGAACTTTTTAAAGAAGCCTTTGAAAATGAAGTCGAAAAAACCATTCATCCCGATTTGTTAACACCCGAAATTTCGGTGGATGCGGCTATTGATTTTAATGCTATTTCACCAAAATTGATTCGGGTTTTGAAACAATTTGAGCCTTTTGGCCCTCAAAATATGACACCTATTTTTTTGACAACAAACATCATAGATTCTGGATATGCAAAGAAACTAGGTCAAACGGAAGATCATTTGAAATTATTTGTAAATCAAAATGACTCGGAAAGCTTTGCTGCTATTGGCTTTGGTTTGGGAAATAAAATGGAAATCACGACCAATAAAAAACCTTTTGACGCCGTTTATTCTATTGATGAAAATGAATTTAATGGAAAAATCACCACACAATTGCGGTTGAAAGACATTAGAAATGAAAGTCATTAAATTATTGAAACTTCTTTAACTCAAAGGTTTCACCATCAAAAACGCCGTAAGTAAAATAACCAATCCAGTCGCCAAGATTGATGTATTTTGAGGTTTTACTAATTTGGATTTCGAGTGGCAAATGTCGGTGTCCGAATACAAAAAAATCAAAGTGTTGGGTTTCAAGTCGTCGTTGGGCATATTTTACGAGCCATTCGTTTTCTGCGCCAAGGAATTTCACATCTTCTTCGCCAGAAATCAATTTATTTTTCACCGAAAGATATTGACCAAATTTTACGCCCAAATCAGGGTGAATCCATCTAAAAAGTCTTTTGAAAAACGAATTGGTGAATATTTTTTTCATGCGTTTATAACCCAAATCTCCGGGTCCTTTTCCGTCGCCATGACCGATTAAGAATTTTTTATTATTGAATTCAAATTCTTTAAGATCGTGAAAAACGGGAATATTTAGTTCGGTTTCAAAATAGTCATCCATCCACAAATCGTGATTTCCAACAAAAAAATAAATTGGAACGCCGCTATCTCGAATTTCGGCCAATTTCCCTAAAACGCGAACAAATCCTTTTGGTACTACGGTTTTATATTCGAACCAAAAATCGAACAAATCGCCCAACAAGAAAATCGCTTCGGCATCTCCTTTCACTTCGTCGAGCCAAGCCACAAATTTCTTTTCACGCGGAAAACTAAATTGCGGAGTGGGCGCTCCAAGATGTTGGTCGGAAGCAAAATAGATTTTTTTGGCAGGTTTTTTTTGCATGGGGCTAATTTAGGAAAAATAGATTATAAATTATCACTTGCAAACCATTCGGCGAAGGAGGTTTCGGTTTCTTGTAATTTCAATGAAAATAAGGAAATGTTTTTGGGCAAACGGTTTTTGATTCTATTTGAAAAATCGACAACCATATTTTCGCTCGTGGGCTGATAATCGACCAAAATCACATGATGACCACGCGATTCGAGTTCGTGAGCCAATTCGACATGCGGGGTGTTTTTATTGAAAACGGTCGCGTGATCAAACTGGTCGACAATTTCTTCTTTGACAATTTTTTTCAAGTCGGTAAAGTCGATAACCATTCCGAATTTTACGTTTTGAGCATCCGAAATAGGGGTTCCGATTACGGTAACGGATAACTTATAGCTGTGGCCGTGCACGTTTTTGCATTTGCCGTCATAGCCATAAAGCGCGTGACCAGTTTCGAAACTAAATTGTTTGGTAATTCGGATGTTGCTCATTTTCCTGTTATTTGAATGCAAATTTAGTGAATCTTTTTTGAAAAGCCTTTTCATCTGAAAACGAACGCTATTAAATTTGATTTTATCATAAATTAAATAGTATTTATCAACACGAAAACGTTTGCGAAAGTTAATATGATGTATTTTTGTAATTAAATTAGAGAAAATCATTATTTTTAGGATGAATTAGTAACGATATGATTTAAAATTATGAAAAAAATATACTTTACGTTGTTTGCGTTTTTGTTTTTTTTTGAAGGGTTTGCGCAAATAACTAATACTTATTCACAAAGGACTGAGTATTATAATGCGGGCTCAATTTTTACAGTTGGAACTAGCGGCGCTTTTAATCAAGGAAGTTTTCAGTTAGGAATGTATTCTAATAATGGAGCAACAAAGCAAGTAGTAGCCTATAGAACTCTTAAAGATGACGGAGTAAATGCAGGAAGCGCGAGATCTTTAAAGCTTGGAGATGAGTTTAGAATTTCGATTAGTGCAAATACTGTTGTAGGCACTATGGGTTTTGCTTTGTTGGCGAGCCCTACAAGTAGATCAACTTGGAACGATCGGATTAATAACTCGGCAATTTCCTTTAATTTAGATAATTATGGATCTTGGTATGCAAAATATTATAATGGAACTCTTATTAATGGCGCTGCATTTACAGGAAGTAATCTTATAGGAGGTACTAGTTCGTATAAAAATTTTGTGTTCACATGTGTATTAACAGCGCCAAACAGGATGAATGCTACCATTTTCGATGGAACCACCACCTCTTATTTCTTTGATTTGCTATTAAACACATCCACTCCTATATCGGAATATTCTATTTTTTTAAGTGATGACTGGAATGGATTAGGGCACAATAATATTTATTTTAACACAAACTCCTCTGCGGCGTCAGACTATATTAAAAACACGAAGTCCTTGTCTCTAGGGTCAAGTAATGGTAGTTTTTCTATCGAACAAGTTTTGAGTGATGGACTTGCGGCAAATTCAACATCTAACATTTCAATTAATTCACTTAATAAAAAGGGTACAGGAACAATCAATTTAACCGCCCAAAACACTTACACTGGTTTAACTACTGTTGAAGGAGGCACTTTGCAATTAAATAGAACAGGGGGGACTACTATTCCTATAACTAATAATGTTAGCGTTTCTAATGGAGCCACTTTAAAAATCAGTTCCAATCAAACTATTAATGATTTAACTTTGAATGGAACGGGGACCTTAGTAATAGACAGCGGTGCTATTTTAACTATTAAGGGAACATTACTTGTTGCTAGCGATGCTACATTAACAACAACAGGAACATTAATTATTGATAGCGGAGCCACTTTAAACATTACCGGTACCTATTCCAACGCTACAGGAAATATAATAATTAAAAACAATGCCAATGTATTACAAACTTCCACATCGGCTAATACGGGAAGTCTTATCGTTAACAGAAACAGCGCCTCCATTCAATTGTATGATTATACGTTATGGAGTTCGCCAGTGGCAAGTCAGCAATTGCAGGCTTTCTCACCAAATACTTTAGCAACACGTTTTTATACGTATAATCCAACTACCAATTTGTACAACGCAGTTTCATCGCCATCAACCACGAATTTTGCTGTTGGAACCGGTTACCTAATTCGGGTCCCAAACAACTGGGTAGCGGGTGCCACAGCCGCTCCTTTTGAAGGACAATTTACAGGCGTGCCCAATAATGGCACTGTAATCCTAACTAGCCTGACATCGAACAAGTATTACGCTGTTGGGAACCCTTATCCGTCAACTATTTCAGCCGATTCTTTTTTAAACGCAAACAGCACTGATGGAACGTTATATTTTTGGAGAAAAACCAATAACGCAGCGACAACTTCGTATGCCACCTATACATTAGCTGGAGGAACAGGAACTGCTGCAAATACACCAAATTCTTCAATAATTCCAAGTGGAATTATTCAAGTTGGACAAGGATTTATTGTAAAAACAGGCGCTTCGGCTACAACATTAACGTTCAACAATACGATGCGTACGGCCAATAATGCCAATCAATTTCTAAAATCAAGCGAAGAAAAAAGCCGTTTTTGGTTAAACCTTTCTTCGGCAACCGGTTTTGTTTGTCAAACCATGGTGGCCTATATGTCTGAAGCCACAACAGGCGTTGACAATGGCATCGACGGACTTTATTTCAATGATTCACCAACGGCATTAACCTCCATTATCGATGCGACCGAATTTGCCATTCAAGGAAAACCACTACCATTTGACACCAACGACTCTGTACCGCTCGGTTTCAAAACCAACGCCGCCGGAAATTTCAGCATCGGAATCGATCAAGTTGACGGGCTTTTTAGCAACGGACAAACGATTTACTTGAAAGACAATTTAACCAATACCGCTCATAATTTAAGTTCGGGCGATTATAGTTTCGCAAGTGATGCGGGCACATACAATTCCAGATTTGAAATTGTATATCAAAGTGCGTTGGCACTTCCAACGTTTACGGCAAACAATGTAATCGTTTATAGTCAAAACGGCGAAGTCACCATCAATTCGGGAAAAACTCCAATGAATCAGGTGCGTATTTTTGATGTCAGAGGCCGACTTCTAGCGGAGAAAAACCATATTAATGCCGCCGAGACAAAACTTACTGTTGGCGCTCAAAATCAGGTGTTGCTGGTAAAAATTGGCACCACTGAGGGCGGCGAGGTAACTAAAAAAATAATTCAATAATCAGAAAACAAGGAACCATGAAAACCAAAACTATCAAAACCCTTTTATTTTGCTTATTGCTATGCTTCAGCATCAATATGTTCGCGCAACCCGGATATACCTCTAATGACGAAACTAACAACCCATTAGAAGGAACAGGCCCAGACCAAGCCGCAAA
>CAIMBK010000041.1 GCA_903839195.1 uncultured Bacteroidota bacterium
GGTACTACAACTTCTTCAGTGGCTTCTACTTGAACCGCTTCTTTTTTAGGAGCCGCTTTTTTAGGAGCTGATGTCGAAATTCCTTCAATTACAATTTGGGTAAGATACTGACGGTGTCCGTTTCTCTTTTTGTAACCTTTTCTTCTTTTCTTTTTGAAAACGATTACTTTATCTCCTTTTAAGTGTTGTAACACTTTGGCTTCTACTGAAGCACCTTCTATAGCTGGGGCGCCTAAAGTGATTGTACCGTTATCATCTAACAAAAGAACTTTGTCGAAAGAAATTTTCGAACCTTCTTCAGTTGCCAAACGATTAACATAAACCTTTAGATCTTTGCTAACTTTAAATTGATGCCCTGCTATCTCTACGATTGCGTACATAACAATGATGTTTAGTTAATTTTTAAGGTTGCAAATATAGTACTATTTTTTGAATCTGCAATTACTTCTTGAAAAATAATTTTTATTAGCAATTCGGCCAAATTCCAGCTGCTTGATACCATAAATAAGCATAAAAAAGTGTTAAACTCAATTATTATATTCGTTTATTATTAAAAAAAAGTATTTTTGATGTAACAAATTCAGATAGTATTAGTCTGTTTATTCACTATTCACAAAAATCAAATTTATTAATCCCTATGAAAAATTCATTAATGGCTTTAAGTTCAATGCTTATGCTTGGCGGAGTTGCTTCTGCTCAAAAGGTTGCTTTTGAAGAATACAATTTAGACAATGGTATGCATGTAATATTGCATAATGACTCGTCGGCGCCTGTAATTATTACCTCGGTTATGTACCATGTAGGTTCAAAAAACGAAAATCCAGATCGTACTGGTTTTGCCCATTTCTTCGAACATTTATTATTTGAAGGAACTGAAAACATCAAACGTGGTGAATGGTTCAAAATTGTAACTTCCAACGGAGGGACAAACAACGCCAATACTTCTGACGATAGAACTTACTATTTCGAAGTGTTTCCATCGAACAATTTAGAACTTGGACTTTGGATGGAATCAGAAAGATTGATGCATCCTATTATCAACCAAATTGGGGTAGATACTCAAAACGAAGTGGTAAAAGAAGAAAAACGCCTTCGTGTGGACAACCAGCCTTATGGAAATTTAATCGCAGAGGTTAAAAGAAATATGTTTGTAAACCACCCGTATCGTTGGGCAACAATTGGTTCTATGGAACATTTAGACGCTTCTAAACTTGAAGAATTTCAAGCGTTTAACAAAAAATTCTATGTGCCAAACAACGCAGTTCTTGTTGTTGCAGGCGATTTGAATGACATTCCAAAAACAAAAGAATGGATTCAAAAATATTTTGGTTCAATTCCTAAAGGAGCTGATATTGAAAGAAAAACATTTGCTGAGACACCAATTACAGAAACGATCAAAGCATCGTATCAAGATCCAAACATCCAAAAACCAATGGTTGTTGCTTCCTACAGAACACCTTCAATGAAAACTCGTGATGCCCGAATTTTGGACATGATTTCTACTGTTTTAAGTGATGGAAAAAGTTCTCGTTTGTATAAAAAAATTGTAGACGATAAGAAAATGGCCTTGCAAATTGGCGCTTTCAGTTACAGCCAAGAAGACTATGGAATGTATATCCTATACGGTATGCCACAAGGCGAAAATACCTCCGAAGGAATTATCAAAGAAGTGGATGAGGAAATTGTAAAAATTCAAACCGAATTGCTTACCGATAAAGAAATGGAAAAGTTGAAAAACAAATACGAAAACAACTATGTTAATGGAAACGCAAGTGTTGAAGGAATTGCCGAAAACTTAGCTTCTTTCTACCTATTATATGGTGATGTAAATTTGATCAATACTGAAATCGAAATGTATCGCTCAATTACTGCGCAAGAAATTAGAGACACTGCCAAAAAATATCTAAATCCAAACCAACGTTTGATTTTAGATTATGTTCCATCAAAAGACAAAGCTCAAAACTAAGATATCCCTATTATGAAAAAATCAATTATCCTATTATCAAGCTTGTTTTTAACTTTAATTATGCAAGCACAAGACCGACCTCAGCCAAAACCAGGACCAGCTCCTGCAATAAATATCAAAAAACCAGAAACTTTTACACTTCCTAATGGACTAAAAGTTATGGTGGTAGAAAATCATAAACTTCCAAGAGTTTCTTTCAATTTAAGTATTGATAATGCGCCTTATGCAGAAGGAAATAAAAAAGGAGTAGACGATTTAACAAGTAGTTTAATCGGAAACGGAAGCACCACGATTTCAAAAGATGCTTTCAACGAAGAAATTGACTTTCTTGGTGCCGAATTAAATTTTTATTCTTCTGGGGCATCAGCCAATTGTTTGTCTAAATATTCTGGAAGAATCCTTGAATTATTAGCTGACGGCGCTTTAAACCCAAATTTCTCAAAAGAAGAATTTGACAAAGAAAAAGACAAACTTATCGAAGGTTTAAAAACCCAAGAAAAAAGTGTAGCCGCTGTTGCCGGTCGCGTTCAAAACGTTCTTGCTTATGGAAAAAGCCATCCTTATGGCGAATTTTTAAGCGAAGCCACTATTAAAAACGTTACGCTAGAAGATGTAGAAATGAACTACAACACAAATTTTGTTCCTGAAAACGCCTATTTAGTTGTAATTGGCGACGTGAAAGTGAAAGCCGTGAAAAAAGCCATTGAAAAACTTTTTGGTTCATGGGCAAAAGCAACCGCGCCACAATTAAGCTATTCTGATCCAAAAAATGTTCAATATTCACAAATCAATTTTGTAGATATGCCAAATGCCGTTCAATCGGAAATTGCGCTACAAAACACGGTGAATCTAAAAATGACTGACAAAGAATATTTTGCAGCCATTGTTGCCAATCAAATTCTGGGTGGCGATTTCAATAGTTATTTAAACATGAACCTTCGTGAAGCACACGGATGGACTTATGGCGCCCGTTCAGGAATTAGCGGAAGCAAATACATTTCAACCTTCAGAGCGTCAACGCAAGTTAGAAATGCTGTTACCGATAGCGCTGTTGTTGAATTTTTCAAAGAAATAAAAAAAATCCGAACAGAAAAAGTAACCGACGAGGTTTTGAATAATGTAAAAGCCGGTTATATCGGAAAATTTGTAATGCAAATCGAAAAACCACAAACTGTTGCCGGATATGCTTTACGAATCAAAACGCAAGGTCTTCCTGAGGATTTTTATGAAAATTACATCAAAAACATCAACGCAGTTACCGCCGACGATGTTTTGGCAGCAGCCAATAAATATTTTCTTGAAGATAATATTCGTGTGATTATTGTTGGAAAAGGAAGTGAAGTAATTCCCGGTTTAGAAAAAACAAAAATCCCAATGTTTTATTTTGACAAATACGGAAATCCTACCGAAAAACCAGTTATGAAAAAACCAGTTCCTGCTGGCGTAACCACCAAAACAGTTTTTGATAATTATATTGCCGCAATTGGTGGTGAAAAAGCAGTTGCAGGCGTAAAAACTATTTTTGCATCAGGAACAGCAACCATCGAACAAGCTCCTGCGCCAATTAGTTTTACTTCCAAAAAAGATGCAAAAGGAAGGGTTTTAATTTCAATTGCAATGGAAGGAATGGGCGAATTATCCAAACAAGTTTTGAATGAAAAAGGCGGATATGCAACCCAACAAGGACAAAGAAAAGACCTAACTGCAGAAGAAGTGGCAGAGAAAAAAGCAACCGCTTCTACATTTGACGAACTTCTTTTAGCAAAAAATCCAGCGGTAGTTTTGGACGGAATCGAATCTTTAAACGGGACCGATGCGTATGTAATCAAAAACGGAAAATCAACCTATTATTATGATGTGATTACAGGATTGAAAATTTCTGAATCCAAAACGATTGAAAAAGGAGAAAATAAAATGACCGTTGTTACTTCTTATTCTGATTATAGAGTGGTAAAAGGCATTAAAGTTCCTTTTGAAATGATTATTAATCAAGGAATGGATTTGGACTTTAAAATGACTGACGTCAAAATTAACGAAGGTGTTTCTGATGCCGATTTCCAATAAAATATTTATATTAATTAAAAAGCTACCTTTTCAGGTAGCTTTTTTTTTGGAAAATTTATTCCTAGAAAAATCCAATGATTTTACAACGTTAAAATTATAATAACGTCAAGAATTTTGAATGATTATTATAGTATTTTTGTAATAGAATTAATCTCAAAAATTCGAAATAATGAAAAACTTAAAAATAATTCTTCCTTTATCAGTAGTTTTTTTATTGGTAACTAGCTGCAACAAAACAGCGCAAAAACTTCCAGAAACCATCACAAAAACCGAAAGCAATATCCCTGCAAAAATGCAAACGGCCAGTTTTACAATCAATGGAATGACATGTGCGGAAGGATGCGCTAGAACCATCGAAGAAAAATTATCAAAAACGGAGGGAGTTCAAACCGCAACGGTCGATTTTGAAACCAAAAAAACCAAAATTGAATTTGATTCTAATAAACAAACTTTAGAATCATTAAGCAAAATAGTTGAAGCGGTAGGCGATGGAGAAACGTATAAAGTGGTTCAATAATAGTTTATTTCCACTGCATACTTTCCATTAATACCCGCATGTCTTTTTTGATATAATTAACCGCTGGCATAATCGAATCAAAGTTAGGTTTGGAATAGAAAAAAAGCGAACAAGCCACAAAATGTTTGGTACTATCCGTTACATAAAATTGCGAATTGGTAGCCGCATTTCCATCCACAGTATAAAACATTCCATACACTTTGTCCTTCGAATTTAGAAAAGGTTGCTCCAAAATATCATCCGCTTTAATAACGTGATCATAGGTTCTTTTTTGAGCATCTCGCAACAAACTATCGAGATTTTTGGTAACTGGATTGTAGTTCAAATATAACGTTGCTTTCATTTTTGGGTAATTAATCTCAAAATTACATCCGGATTTTCCCTTTATAATCGCGTTTGAATTAATATCAAAAGTAAACGGACAACTGTTTTCAAAATGGGCGTAACTGGCTTTTGGATACTCCAAACTCAAATACCCAGAAGGTTTTGGAATAGGTTCTTTTTTGCAACTTACAATTGCGAAAACCAGCGTAGTTATTAGAAATAATACTATTACTTTTTTGGTCATACCAACTCGAATATTGTGTTTATATAAACTATAGACAAAAAAAACACATTTATTTTACGGTCAAATGAAATAAAATCAATTGAAATAAAATAAACGTGCCGTTTTTTAATTAATCAGGAAATTAATACGATAAGTCGCTCTCTGATTGGCTTCCGTTTTGAGAATCAAACCCAGCACTTTTCCCAGATTCTTGTCTTGAATCAGTATCCTTTTTTGTAGTTAAAAAGGTGAATTCAGTAACTTGAACTTCTGTAGTATATTTTGTTATTCCGTCTTCAGCTTGCCATTGTCTTGACTTAATTCTACCTTCTACATAGATTTTATCGCCTTTTGATAAATGTTTTTCGCAAATTTCTGCTGCTTTATTTCTAACCACAAGGTTGTGCCATTCAGTTGTGTTTATCTTTTCGTTTGTAGTTTTATTAATGTAAGTTTCATTTGTTGCCAAAGGAAAACGCCCAATACAATTCCCACCATCAAAATAATGCATTTTTACATCATCCCCTAGATATCCAATCAATAATACTTTGTTTAATGTTCCGCTCATTTTATAATAGAATAATTTTAATAGTCCAAAATTACGATTTATTTTGAAATAACCTAAAAATAACTTTCAATAAAGTTATAAATTACAATCGGAAAAGGAAATGTCTTTAATTGATTTAATTCAAATCCATTATCGATATCGCCTGATACAGAGACATTCCAAAAATTAATGTATAAATGTTGGTGGGATAGTTTATGAATTATTGCCTCCGAATTACAAAGCGTAATTTTTACTATTTTATTTGAAATAATTGTCTGATTTGAAATGATATCAATTATTTCTCCTTCCGAAGTGGTGTCTAAAGCTTCAACAAGAGGAAATTCATATAAATTATGCCAGATGCCTTTTTCGGTTCGTTTTTGAATTGCCATTTTTCCATTTATATCGCTAAAAATCAAATAATTAAAATACCGTTTCGTTACTTTAGTTTTATTATTTTTTACAGGAAGTTGATTGATTTTATTTTTCTTCAAAGCCAAACAACTTGCATTAAAAACACACTCGCTACAAATTGGATTTTTCGGAACGCATTGCAACGCTCCAAATTCCATAATGGCTTGATTAAAAACATCTGGGGAATTTTTGGGCATTAATTCAAACGCGAGTGCCGAAAATTCTTTTTTTGCCGATGCTTGCGCAATATCAGTTTCAATATCAAAATAACGCGACAAAACCCGAAAAACATTTCCATCAACCACTGGAACCGCTTCTTTATATGCAAAAGAAGCAATGGCCGCGGCGGTATATTCGCCAACTCCTTTTAATTTCAGCAATTCTGAATACGAATTTGGGAAAACGCCATCGCATTCAAAAGCAATATATTGTGCCGTTTTATGAAGATTTCTAGCCCTTGAATAATAGCCCAACCCTTGCCAAAGTTTCAAAACTTGTTCCTCGGAGGCATTTGCTAAATCAAAAACCGTTGGAAAAGCAGCTAAAAAACTCAAGTAATAAGGCGTTCCTTGCGCCACTCGAGTTTGCTGTAGCATGATTTCCGAGAGCCAAATCGGATAGGGATTTTGCGTGTTTCTCCATGGCAAATCGCGTTTGTGATTTAAATACCATTGTACTAAAGAGTTAGAAAAATTCATTGTTAAATATTGATTAGCAAAAGTAAAATTTTATGTTATTAAATTTTAATTGTTTAAGGTTGAATAATTGTTTTTTTAATTCATATATTTGCGAACTCAAAAAAAATAGTACAACATATAATAAGAACGAAAATGACGAAAGCAGATATCGTAGCAAAAATTTCAGAAAAACTAGGTCTTGAAAAAGGAGATGTTCAAGCAACCGTAGAAACATTTATGGAAGAGGTAAAAAACTCTTTAGAATCAGGAGTTAATGTTTATTTAAGAGGGTTTGGTAGTTTTATTGTTAAAACTAGAGCCGAAAAAACAGGTAGAAATATCTCAAAAAACACAACCATAAAAATTCCAGCTCACAACATTCCTGCCTTCAAACCAGCAAAGGTTTTTGTTGAAGGAGTAAAAGCAAATAACGAAACAAAATAACATACTAATCATTTAAATCTACAAGATATGCCAAGTGGTAAAAAAAGAAAAAGACATAAGGTAGCGACGCACAAACGTAAAAAAAGAGCGAGAGCTAACCGTCACAAGAAGAAAAAGTAGTTTAAAACTACTTTTTCTAGTTTAGAATACCAAGTTCATTGAAATGAAATGTGAGAATTTTGTCCTAAGGCGCTGGATTAGTAATCGGCAACCTGCACACAATAATCAAAGCATTTCCCCGGGTTCAATACCTGTTTAAATTATTGTTTAATCCATCCTTACTTCAAGCGATAAGCTAACAGCTAATAGCTGACAGCTAAACGCTTTTGTACGGATAAAAATTTACATTGTGAATAAAGAATTAATCATCAGATCTAGTTCTGAAGCAGTAGATATTGCCTAATTAAAAGATGGAAAACTAATTGAATTACACAAAGAAGAAGAAACAAGCAACTTCCAAGTTGGCGATATTTTTATTGCCAAAATAAGAAAACCAGTTGCCGGACTTAACGCTGCTTTTGTAAATGTTGGCTACGAAAAAGATGCCTTTTTACATTATCACGATTTAGGTCCAAATTTAACTTCCCAACTGAAATTCATAAAACTTGTAAGCGCAGGTAAATTAAAAGATTTCTCCCTAAAAAACTTTCAGTTTGAAAAAGAAATTGATAAAGATGGTACCGTTTCAGACATTCTGAATCCAAACCAGTCAATTTTAGTACAAGTTGTCAAAGAACCAATTTCTACCAAAGGACCAAGAATTAGCTCTGAGCTTTCTCTTGCCGGTAGATTTATAGTTCTCGTGCCCTTTTCAGATCGCGTTTCTATTTCTCAAAAAATAGAAGAAAAATCAGAAAAAGACCGTTTAAAAAAACTTGTACAATCCATCAAACCAAAAGGATTCGGCGTTATTGTTAGAACAGTAGCCGAAGGCAAAAAAATAGCCGAACTAGAAAAAGACATGGAAAATCTGCTCAGCAGATGGACAGCCATGTGTAAAAAATTACCAACCGCACATCATCCTTCCAAAGTATTAGGAGAACTCAACAGAGCGTCTTCAATATTAAGAGATGTCTTCAATGATTCCTTCAGTGGAATTCATATTGATGATGAAGAGTTGTATAACGAAACCAAGGACTATTTAGAAGAAATAGCACCTTCAAAACAATCAATTGTTAAGTTTTATCAATCAAACGATACTCCTATTTTTGAGAAATACAACATAGAGAGACAAATCAAGACTTCATTCGGGAAAACCGTATCCATGAGCAAAGGGGCTTACCTAATCATTGAACACACCGAAGCGTTACACGTTATTGACGTTAACAGCGGAAACCGTTCCAACAAGGCAAGCAACCAAGAAGATACCGCCATGGAAGTCAATATGATAGCCGCAGCAGAAATCGCCAGACAATTACGTCTTCGAGATATGGGCGGAATTATCGTAGTTGATTTTATCGACTTGTCTAATCCAGACAATAGAAAAGTGCTCTACGACTTCCTTAGAGAAGAAATGAGCGATGATAAAGCCAAACACAAAATCTTACCGCCAAGCAAATTTGGATTAGTCCAAATCACGCGACAACGAGTAAGACCAGAAGTAAATATAAAAACAAGAGAAGAAGATCCAAACAATGAAAATGGCGAAATAGAAGCGCCAATATTAATCATTGACCGAATCGCCTCCGACCTTGAAAGAATTGCCAAAATTCACGAAAATGTCGTTCTAAACGTTCATCCATTCGTGGCCGCATACCTAACAAAAGGATTTCCATCCTTACGTTTTAAATGGTTTTTAGAACGTAAAAAATGGGTAAAAATCATCCCGCGTGACGCTTACACGTACTTAGAATATCATTTCTTCGACAAAAAAGGAAAAGATATTAAAGATTAAATTCAAAAACCGCTATTCGAAAGAGTAGCGGTTTTTTTATGTCCATAGGTCATTGCGAGGAACGAAGCAATCAGGAGCTATTTCCAGCTGTACGTTGCAATTTTTTCTTTTTTAAGAAAAAAAAGAAAAAGATTTCCACTGCCATCTGGGCTAGGGCATTGGTTATTTCAAGACTATTTTCTTTTCCCGGCAAAAAACACTTTCATCAACGCCGAGGCCTCCTCCGCCAGAACACCACGAACAACCGTAGTTTTCGGGTGCAATTGCGTCCCCATTTTCTCAAAACCCCGATGTTCATCACTAGCCCCATAAACAATTTTCGAAATCTGACTCCAATACAAAGCACCAGCACACATTTGACAAGGTTCTAAAGTAACATACAACGTGCAACCCGTAAGGTATTTTCCGCCAAGGAAATTCGCCGCAGCAGTAATCGCTTGCATTTCGGCGTGAGCCGTAACATCGTGCAATAATTCGGTGAGATTATGACACCGAGCAATAATTTTATCATCAATAACAATTATAGCGCCAACAGGAATTTCGCCTTTTTCAAAAGCAATTTCGGCTTCCTGTAAAGCTCTTTTCATGAAATACTCGTCGGTAAAAGGATTTTCCATAAGCCCCAATCGGGTGAAATTTTAAGTTCCGAACAAAAATACAATTTCAAATCGTACATTTGCATTATGTCGAACAATTTACTTTCAAATATCAATTCTCCAACCGATTTGCGGCTTCTTGAAGAAGGACAACTTCCTCAATTAGCAAAAGAATTGCGTGATTTTATTATTGATATTATATCCGTAAAAGAAGGACATTTGGGCGCAAGCTTAGGCGTTGTTGAACTTACAATCGCTTTGCATTATGTCTTTAATACTCCAGACGATTTATTGGTTTGGGACGTTGGACATCAAGCCTACGGACATAAAATTCTAACCGGAAGACGAGAAAATTTTCACACAAATCGCCAATTAAACGGCATTTCAGGATTTCCAAAACGAAGCGAAAGTCCCTTTGATACTTTTGGCGTTGGACATTCTTCCACTTCCATTTCGGCCGCATTAGGAATGGCAATTGCTTCGAATTTGAACGGCGATTTCAACAAACAACATATTGCGGTAATTGGCGATGCCTCAATCGCATCAGGAATGGCATTTGAAGGACTAAATCACGCCGGAGTTACCGATGCTAATTTATTGGTAATCCTTAACGATAACGCCATCGGAATTGATCCAAGTGTTGGTGCTTTGAAAAACTATTTAACTTCTGTCAAAGAGGGAAAGAATCCGAGGCAAAACAACATGATAAAATCCCTGAATTTTAA
>CAIMBK010000042.1 GCA_903839195.1 uncultured Bacteroidota bacterium
GAAAGGAATCGCTGCAAGCAGAATCACAGGAAAAGGCTTCGGGGAAACCGGACCAAAAGCGGACTGCAAAGAAACCTGCACCGAAGAACAACACGCTCAAAACCGACGCGCAGAATTCTTAATCGTGAAGTAATTTACAACTAAAATAGAATATCAAAAATAGCGGCTTTTAAGGCCGCTATTTTTTTTGAAACAAAAGTTATTTGTTAAAAACCTAAACCCATCAGAAACAATCAAATAATAAGCAATAGAACGCATTAGTTATAATAAACAGTATCGTTTTCAGAACAAATTGTTTATGGAATGTATTTATTAAATCTTAGAAATAAAAATGGATAGATTAAAACGGAAATGTATCATCAAAAACTTTCTTGGAAAACAGATCAGTAATCCTAGAAATTTTAGGCATAAAAAAAGCCCCGCATTTGCGAGGCTTTTTTTGAAATAACTAAAGGTTTAATTACCTATGATTTTCACATTATCTATCTCCCATGTGGAAGCAGCCGTTGTAGTTGAAGTATATTTAAATGCAACACGAACAGCACTATTTCCAGTTCCTAAAAAGGCAGATAGATTTAAAGAGCCAGAATTTGCATAAACATAATTCCCTGCCGAAAGAGTTGCCCCTGTTAGAGCAGTCCATGTTACGCCTGAGGCTGATGGACTTCCGGTTCCTGAATAATTATTTGAAACAAATACTTCGATTGAATTTCCTGCAAATTTGTAGGCATTGTCAAATGACAAAGAAGCTGAAGTAAGTGTAGATAAATTAATAGCAGGAGAAATTAACCAATCTTCGTTTGCTTTGTTTGTAGTAGCATAACCTGACATTTTTGCCATTCCACCTGGATTACCATAAATAGCACTATGAACCCAAACTTCTGCACCCACAACACTGTAAGCATACCAAGATCCTAATCCAGAAGTAAAACCTTCTGAGAAAACAGGCACACTTCTAGGGCCAGTTAAATTTACATCCGCTTCTGTACGTGCCATGAATTGGTAATCTGAACCATATTTTGTCAAAACACCTCTAACGGTTCCGCTTCCAGTTGGTAAAAGATGACTAGCATAAGTAGCATAACTACTCGTTCTAAAAATAACTTTTGCCCCTGAAACATCGGTTAGCATCCAATTGGTTGCTCCGCCAAGACTGTTTGATAATTCATAATAATTTCTTCCAACAGCATCGTCTTCAAATTGAACACCAGAAACTTCACATAAAGTGTTCAGATTGGCATCATTTAATAAATTTTTAATGGTTGTTTTTTTAACCAAAACTTCTTCGCTTAAATTGGTACACGAAGCGATTAATTTGTTTTTGTAAACGGTCATTGGAAGTCTTCCAACAGAAGCTACAGAAGAAGAATTAACATAAATTCCTCCAATTCTCATTGAACCATAAATGATATCGGTATACAAATCCTCCATCTTGATAAATACTTTAACACCTGGTTGGTAATCAATATAGGTGTTTGCGGCATCAACCGGAACACTAAATCCAACCGCAGGAGTTGTTGATGTAGCTACAGTTTGAAATGAAATTGATTTGTAGAAGTTTCCTCCTTCGTCACTAGAAACAGCATACGCTTCAATGATATCGTCTGGGAAAGCATAAGGAGCAACCAAAGAGGTTGAAACATTAATAACTTGTTGAACACCTCTATTGGCGGTCAAATTAGGTTGGTTGCATTCTAATGCAGGAATTGCATATTTGTCATCGTTTACACAGCTAGAAAGAGTTCCAAAAGCTAGAGCTACGAAAAAAACGGATTTTAAAATATTTGTTTTCATAATAAATGTGTTTTTCTAATTAAAAATTGATGTAAAAGTTTACGAAATAAGTTCTTCCGTATCCATAAAAATATTTTGGTGCAAATGCTGGGGTGCCACTAGAAGCATCTTGATTTAACTGTCTAAAGTTGGCGTTTCTTGCTTGTTCAAATCCGCCAGTTTTATAAGTAATATCCGCAACATTATTGATACTAGCAAAAAATCCAAAAGTTTGATTTCCTACTTTCCAAGATTTTCCACCCGTAAGATTCAATAACGTTACTGGATTGAATTTTTCTTGTTTTAATAATTCTCTACCTCTTTCAACAGTTGCTTCTGGGAAATTAAATCCTGTAGCAGGATTGATAAAAAAGTTACTTGTTCTAGTAATAGGAGAAATATCCAAATAATTATCGGCTAAGTAATTAATGTTTGCGCCAATATTCCAGAATTTCGGATCTCTATATTCTATACCAAATGAATAAGCTTGTTGCGGCATTCCAGGTTGTCTGTAATTTTTCATTGTAGCTTCGCCAAAATTAGTAACAGGATTGGTGTTTTCTGGAGTGGCTTTTGCGTCATTTGAAATTAATACCGTTGGGTTGTTATCGTAAACATATTCACCATAAGCGGCAGCGGCAGTTAATTTTATGGTAGCAGTTATTTGATATTCCATGCCAAATTCGCCGCCTATGTTGCTTTTGCTAATATTTGTTACAGTCTCGCTTACAAAAGCACTACTTTCATTTGTGGCAGTGTCGTCGCTATTTGCGAATATACCATCAGCATAATAAAATGAGGTTTCTGTTGCATTTGTTATTTTTGAGAAATAACCGGTAATTCTTGCTTTTAATGAAGGGCCTCTAAAAACATAACTTGCGTCGCCACTTGAAATGATTTCGCTTTGCAACCCAACAACTACATTGTCATTCAAACGTGCATTTGGATAAGTGTTGATCAGCGAAGGCGCTTTAGTCATGTGAGCGGCATTAAAATTGAAATAGTTTTTTCCGGTAACTTTATAAGTCAAACCACCTTTAAAACCAAAATTTTCAAAAGAAGTTGTAGCGCTTTTCCCCAATGAATTGGTTGGATAATAACCGTTTCTGTACAAACCTTCTCTTTGATAATTTGTACTAGTAAATCCTTGAGCCAAATAGAAATCTACCTTTTTATAGACAAATTTAAATTGGGTAAATGCATCCAAAGTATTGGCATACAAATTATAATTATAGCCATATTTATCTCCAACAATAACTTGTCTATTTGGATTATTCAAATCCGTTTGTTGTTGATCGACAGTTGTTCCAAATGTGTCAATATCGCTAAAATAAGAACCGCCTAATAAATCTAATACTTTTTGAAAGTTTTCTGATTTTGATTTTCTAAAGGAAACACCTCCATTAAATACAATATTGTCAGTAAGCTGCGAATTTAAATTAGAATTAAATGTCAAAGCATTAGTATTGGATCGGTCTTCATACAAAATAAATTTGCTTTCTGCCGGCGTACGACCAATTACAGTTCCATTAGCGTCTAAAATCAGCGTTGAATTCGCATTATACATGCTATCCCAGTTCAGCTGTTGGTTGGCATAAAAATTGGCTTTTGCAACATCTGCTTGAGCAAAATCAGGCGTAAAAGCGCCAGAATAAATTCCTTGATCAGCAGCATAAAGTGACGTAAAATAACTAGGAAGTTTTTTATAATAAGTTGGATCTGGATTATCAACCCCTTGGAAGTCAAGACGGCTGTTTCCAATTCCACCAGTTTGATAAGTAATATTCGAGTTTAATTTGTTTTTATCATTTATTTTCCAATAATGACTCAACATGAAAATAGGTTCGTCTACTTTTTTCACTCTTGAATTTCTTTTTTCTCCATCTTGCCATCCCCAGTAGGAATTGTAATTAGTTCCTGCCAAATTCGCCAACTCATCCGTTGTAGGAGAATTTTTTCCGCGATTATTTTGTGCATAAATGGACGTCAAATTGATGCTATGATGGTCGTTTATTTTTTTCTCAACACTTGCAAATACAGAATTTGCAGCATAATTTGTTCCTTCAAAATAAGCTTCTTGCGCCCATCTTCTTCCAGCAGAAAAAACATAAGCCCATCCGTCCTTGTTCATTCCAGAAGCGGTAGTTGCCATAACACGACTGTTGTAAGTAGTATTTGTTCCAGAATACGTAACCCGATTTCCTATACGATACATCGAAGCACGAGTGTTGATTTCTTCTGTTCCAAGAATACCGCCAAATGTATAATCAGAAGCACCAGAACCCGTTGTGAATTCTTGGTTTCTTGTTGCGTCATTTAATCCGCCCCAATTGCTCCATTGCGGTCTTCCATCAACGGCTTTGTTCATAGTAACGCCATTAATCATTGATCTAGAATATTCATTATCTAAACCACGAATTCTAAATCTAGCTTGCCCCCAATTATAGGCCGCCGATTGTTGAAAAACGTCTTTTGAAGATTGTAATAAACTTGATGTACTTTCTGACCCACTATTGTCATCACTCAAATCATTTTCAGAAATGGTAATAAGACTGCCCTGAATTTCAGCACTTTGATCATCCTCTAAAACAACAACTCCCAAATCAATTATTTTTCCAGCAATAATTTCAACTGGAAGCAATTGGTCTTTAAAACCAACACTTTTAATTTGTAATAATTGATTTCCAACCGCTACTTTATCAAAAACAAATTTACCCTCAGCATTAGTAAGCTGGGTCAAATTCGTGTTTTGAATAGTAGCAACAACATTTTGTAAAGGCTTTTGTGTTTTTGAATCCAAAACCTTTCCAGAAATTCCAGTTGGGACTTGGGCAAAAGCAAAAAACACCTGCATTACAAATAATGTACTAATAACAAGTTTTTTCATAAATAATAGTAAAAGTTAGTCCATTTAGGTTTTTGTTTGAGGCCAAATGGGGAACAAATTTACACGTTTTAATTACATAATTTTCATTTATTCTAAAACTTATGTTAATCTTAATCCTAAGATAACATTAAGCCCTTTGTTTGTAGGCGCTTTAAATAAAATTAAAACACTATTTTATTTTATTTCTAAATAGGTTTGTCACAGAAATCTATTTCTTAACAAAACAATTTCAGGCTTTAAACATTATTATTCTACATTTGCAATTCAAACATCAATTGCGTTTGAGATAATTTAACCCTAGATTTATGAATAATAAACTATTAGTTGCCCTTCTTTGTATTGTTTTTGCAATAAATGGGACTCGTGCTCAAGAAAAAAAATATAAAGTTCATACCGTAGCATTTTATAATTGCGAGAATTTATTTGACACCATAAATGGAGAAAATTTTGATGAAGAATACCTTCCGGAAAAAGGGTGGACATTAAAAAAATACAAACAAAAACTAAACAATTTAGGGCGTGTTATTTCCCAAATTGGAACCAACGACACTCAAAAAGAACCACCAACAATAATAGGTGTGGCCGAAATTGAAAACCGCGGGGTTCTTGAAGATTTAGTCAAAGATTATCAAATGATTAATATCGATTACGGAATCGTTCATTTCGATTCACCAGATAAACGCGGCATCGACGTTGGGTTTTTGTATCAAAAAAAGCACTTTAAACCTACTAGTTTTATAAACATTCCTTTATTGGTTTATAGAGATAATACGGCTCCAACCAAAAAAGAGAAAGAAAAAGCCGAAGCCGAAGAAAAAACCGACGACATAACCGAGGCTGACAAAAGTACTAATCGAGTTTATACGCGTGACATATTATTAGTTACAGGCCTTTTGGACGGAGAAGAAATCAACGTTCTTGTCAATCACTGGCCATCGCGGTCGGGTGGCGAAAAAAAGAGTAGCCCTTTCCGAGAAGCCGCCGGCAGAATGGATCGTAAAATTATGGATTCTATTTACAGCAAAAACCCAAATGCCAAAATCATTGCCATGGGCGATTTAAATGACGGAACTTATAATAAAAGTGTAAAAGAAGGAATTGGCGCCAAACTAAAAAAAGAGGAAGTAAAACAATTTGGCGTTTACAACCCTTTTGAAGAAATGGCAATCAAAGGAAATGCTACATTGTTTTATCGCGATTCAGGAGATATTTTTGACCAAATAATGGTTTCGGAGACGTTAATAAAACCCGATTATTCTTCTTTCAAATATTGGAAAGCCGGAATTTATAATAAGCCCTTTTTAATAGAAACCGCCGGAAGATATACAGGATATCCAAAAAGAAATAACACTGCGGAGCCTGGTTTTAGCGACCACTTTCCGGTTTATGTTTATTTAATAAAAGAAATAAAATAGTCAAATATAATTTATAAAAAAGGGCGGTAAATGAAGCAATTCAAATTACTGCCCTTTTTTGTTTTTTCAAACGTCACTTTTCTGTATTTTTATATAAATTTTTATGCTTATGCCAATTACAAAACCCTTCAACCTCAATAAATGGATCGATGAAAACCGACATTTATTAAAACCACCCGTTGGAAACAAAAACATTTATGTCGAATCGCAAGATTATATTGTAATGATTGTTGCAGGACCGAACGCCCGAAAAGATTACCATTTTAACGAAACAGAAGAGTTGTTTTATCAGTTGGAAGGAACAATAAAAGTAGCCATTCAAGAAGGTGGACAACGAAAAGAAATTGAACTTCAACCAGGAGATATGTATTTGCATCCCGCCAAAATCCCCCATTCACCCAGTCGTTCGGAAGGGTCAATTGGTTTGGTAATCGAAAGAAAACGCGCCGGAAAAGGATTTACCGACGGATTGATTTGGCATTGCGAAAACTGCAACCATTTATTGCACGAAGTCTATTTTGAACTGCATGATATTGAAAAAGATTTCTTGCCGCATTATGAACATTTCTTCCATTCAGAAGCTATGAGAACGTGCAAAAAATGCAGCACCATTATGGAATCCGACCCGAAATACCTTGCTTCAAAATGATAAATATTCAATATATTTGTACAAAATAATACAATTCAAAAAAAACCAAATAGAAATGACGACAATTGCTGAACAATTCGGAATGAAACAAGCGCTAGAACAATTAGGAATAAAAGCTATAAATCCTGGAACCTCAACCGGGATAACCCATTTTGCCAATGGAGAAATGCTCGCTTCCTTTTCGCCTGTGGATGGCCAACTAATTGCAAAAGTAACCACATCTTCGCCAGAAGATTATGAAAAAGTGATGCAAACGGCAACAGCAGCTTTTCAAACATTTCGATTGATGCCAGCGCCACAACGAGGCGAAATTGTGCGTCAGTTTGGGGATAAATTACGAAAAAACAAAGAAGCACTTGGAAAATTAGTTTCCTATGAAATGGGAAAATCGCTTCAAGAAGGTTACGGAGAAGTGCAAGAAATGATCGACATCTGTGATTTTGCCGTTGGACTTTCCAGACAACTTCACGGATTAACCATGCATTCCGAACGACCAGGACATAGAATGTACGAACAATACCATCCGCTTGGTGTGGTTGGAATTATTTCTGCGTTCAATTTTCCTGTAGCAGTTTGGGCTTGGAATACCGCATTGGCTTGGATTTCAGGCGATGTTTGTGTTTGGAAACCTTCCGAAAAAACACCGCTTTGCGGAATCGCTTGTCAAAATATCATTGCCGAAGTGATCAAAGAAAACAACCTTCCAGAAGGAATTTCATGCCTAATTAATGGCGATTATAAAATCGGCGAATTACTAACTTCCGACAAACGAGTTCCATTAATATCCGCCACAGGTTCTACCCGAATGGGAAAAATTGTAGCGCAAACCGTTGCAGGGCGACTTGGAAAATCATTATTAGAATTAGGAGGAAATAACGCGATTATTGTTACGCCTGATGCGGATATCAAAATGACGGTAATCGGAGCTGTTTTTGGCGCTGTGGGCACCGCTGGTCAACGTTGTACTTCCACCCGACGATTGATAATTCACGATAGTATTTATGACAAAGTAAAAGACGCTATTGTTTCGGCTTACAACCAACTTCGAATCGGAAATCCATTGGATCAAAACAATCACGTTGGGCCACTTATTGATGTTCAAGCGGTTGAAATGTATAAAAATGCTTTAACCAAAGTAGTTGCCGAAGGCGGAAAAATTCTCGTTGAAGGCGGCGTGCTTTCAGGCGAAGGTTATGAAAGCGGTTGTTATGTAAAACCTGCCATAGCCGAAGCAAAAAATACTTTCGAAATCGTACAACACGAAACATTCGCCCCAGTTTTATATTTATTAAAATATTCGGGAGATGTTCATGATGCAATTGCTATTCAAAATGGCGTAGCACAAGGACTTTCTTCTGCAATTATGACTAATAATTTACGAGAAGCCGAATTATTTCTTTCAGTTGCTGGTTCCGATTGTGGAATTGCCAATGTGAATATCGGAACTTCTGGCGCTGAAATTGGAGGTGCTTTTGGTGGCGAAAAAGAAACAGGCGGCGGAAGAGAATCTGGTTCCGATGCGTGGAAAATTTATATGAGAAGACAAACCAATACCATCAATTATACCACAAGTTTGCCATTGGCTCAAGGAATAAAATTTGATTTGTAATTTGTTTATATAAAAAAAATGAAAAAAGGATTTTTATTTTTATTGTTGCTGCTTTCTTGTAACGAAGCTAGCGAAACTGAACAGATTTTTTGCACAACTGAAGCAAAAGCGGGACTAAATGTTGCCGTTAATCTGACAGAATCGAGTTCCAATATTCCTATTTCTGAAGGCGTGACGGTAATTGCAACGGATGGAAATTATTCGGAAACATTATCGTTTTATGATCCACAAAATCCGATATTTTCAGGGGCATATGAAAGAACGGGAACGTATATCATTACCGTTACAAAACCCGGGCGGCAAACCTATGTTTCGCAACCTATCGAAGTAACAAAAGACGTTTGCCATGTTGTTCCTGAAAATATTTCTGTTTTATTATTGCCAAATTGATTTATTGGCTTCGACCTTTTTCGTTGGGGTATAAACTTGGCAACAAATCGCTTTGCCAATAGTCTTTCGTGTCCACATCCAAAATAGTTAATGGCCCAGTAAAGGCTGCGCCAGTATCGATATTCCAAATATTTGCCATTTGAATTGGCGTGGTTTCACCAATTTTTGAAACAGGCGTATGACCAATATAAATTTCAGCATAAATCGTCAATCGTTTTGGATAATATAAATCGTCAGGATTCATGGTTTTGTCTAATGCTAATGCGGTTTCCCAAAGCGTTCGGTCCCAATACATCATTCTCGGAAAATGTTCCTGAAGCACCCCGTTTAAATTAGTAAATCCAGCATGAACAAATAGCCTGTTTTTTGGGTCTAAATAATAATTTTCTAACGCCAAAAGGAATTCAATATGTCGTTTTTTGTCTTTTTCGGATACGGTTTCATAAGCCAACATTGTGGAGTCGCCTCCATGAGTCGCCCAGGTTGGATTGTCGTGTTTGTTTTGAAGCCAATGCAACGCCAATTCATCATGGTTTCCCCGAATGAAAATACAGTTTTGTTTTTTGCCCAAATCAATTAAAAAATCAAGTAATTCAGGGGATTCACTCCAGCCGTCAACATAATCACCTAGAAAAATTAAAGTATCTTTTGTTGTGACACTCGCTCTCTCAAGAATTTGTTTCAAGGCCCGCAATCCTCCGTGAATGTCTCCGATGACTAAAGTTCTTTTCATAATAATCATTTTACATCATATTTCATTTTTCGCAATACCCGCAAGGCTTCTTTGAATGACAAATAAATGTTTGGGAATGGTTTTAATAAGAGTTTTGCATCAATAAGTTTTTGTTTTGCGTCTTCAAAACCGTTGAGGTAACAAATCATAAAAGTAGAAGGGAGGTTGGTTAAATCTTTAAATTCTGTAACCGACAACGCACTACCATTTTCTAGTTTTCTCAATAAAGAAACGTTTGAATTATAAACATGATACAATAATTTTTTATTGAATTCGGGAGGATCAAAAAGCATTTCCCTTTCAATTGTATAATAGCCATTATCAAAAAAATGAATCGTTTGTTTTTCTAAAGGATAATAGCTCGTTTTGTCGTTTATGCCTAATGGGACATATTCTGTAATAGTAAATGTAGTTTCGTCATAATTAATTGTAACCACATCCTGGTCGGAATAGAACAATTTTATTTGTTCGTTTATTAATTCGATATCCACTCTTGAAAAAAAGATTTTTTCGTGAACTTTTTTGTAATTACCCGCCCAACAAATCACAAACAATTCTTTGAAAACTTTATATTTAGGAGAAATGTCTTTATGGCTTAAATTCATAAATGCAATTACGCCGTCCAAGGTATATTCAATGCTGTTTCGGGAATTGTTTTCTATTCCTAAAACGGTTTCCCTATTTTGGTTGCTTTTTTCAACTTCGCCTTCAACTGGCATCGTATTGCTTCCTTTTCGAATGTAAACGCTGTTTATTGGGATTGTATGAATGCCTTTTTTGAAAAATGAGGTTGTCGCAATTGGTGCAATAGTTACTAATCCAATCACTTTGTTTTTTGGCAAATTTGGGAAAGGCACATTTTCATATTGAATTTTCGGAGGATTTTCCAGATAGGCATTCACTAAATTTTGAATCCGACTATCATCAAAAAAATCATCGCCAACGATTTCATTATTTTGATCCTCAACACCAACTACAATATATGAATTATTAAACGGATTGGAATTTGAAAGCGCACAAATGTGCTTTAAAAACTTCGCCTTTCCTTCCCGAAAATGCAAGTTCAACTGCCGCTTTTTGTCATAAAAACTAGACTCGTCATGATGCGCAAGAAGGTTTTTTATTAATAAGCGTTTGTTGATCATTTTTAACGACTATAAATAAATTAATTTCGTTTTACAATTCCAACCATCGCTTGCG
Source organism: uncultured Bacteroidota bacterium (assembly GCA_903839195.1). GTDB lineage: Bacteria > Bacteroidota > Bacteroidia > Flavobacteriales > Flavobacteriaceae > Flavobacterium. Next base: position 10,657 of record CAIMBK010000042.1, read on the forward strand.
CAGTGGGCATTACAACCAAATCGGCAATATTTACATGATACGGTCTTGAAAGCACAAAATGAATAATATCGGCAATATTTTCAGCTTGCAACGGATCAAATCCTTTATAAACATTCGCCGCTCTTTCGGCATCGCCTTTGAATCGAACTTGGCTAAATTCGGTGTCAACCATTCCCGGATGAATCGCACCAACACGGATTCCGAAAGGATTTAAATCAATTCGCATCGCTTGGTTTAAGGCATCAACGGCATATTTTGTAGCGCAATAAACATTTCCATTTGGATAAACTTCTTTCGCCGCTGTGGATCCAATGTGAATAATATGTCCCGATTTTCTTTCTACCATTTGCGGAATTACCGCTTTCGATACATATAATAACCCTTTCAAATTAATATCAATCATCGCGTCCCAATCGTCTAAATCGCCCGTTTGAATAGGGTCCAATCCATGCGCATTTCCAGCGTTGTTGATTAAAACATCAATCGTAGAAAACGCTTCTGGCAATGACGCAATACAATCAAAAACTGCTTTTTTGTCTCGAACATCAAACAGTAAGGAATGAACCGCAGTAATTTCTAAAAGTTCTTTTTGAAGTTCCAATAAACGGTCTTCCCGACGTCCACAAAGAATAATTTTATAATTATTTTTCGCTAATAGTTGCGCAGTTGCTTTTCCAATTCCGCTTGTGGCGCCAGTTATTAGAACAGTTTTAGTCATTTTATTTATGTTTATATTTTTTAAAATTAAGGCACTTTATTTCCCATGCTTTCCGTCCAAATAGCAAACCAATCTTCTTTTTCCAGTTGCAAAGAAACGGCTTTTTTTAGTGATTGAATTCGAGCAACATTAACCGTTCCAGCAATTGGAATTACTCGGGCGGGATGTTGCAAAATCCAAGAAAGCAAAATCGTATCGGAACCGACTTCATATTTTGAAACCAATTTGGCCAATAGTTTTTTTAACCGTCGGGTTTGCGGATTGTCTTCTCTAAAAACCGTTCCAAGTGGATTCCAGGACATCGGTTGTATCGAATGGGTTTGCATATAATCAAAACTTCCATCAAGCATCGCTTCAAAATGGGTGGCCGAAAATTGCACTTGGTTATAACAAATTTCCGTTTTTTGACGAAGCATTTCGGTTTGGGAAGCTGTAAAATTGGAAACACCAAAATCAATAATTTTTCCTTCTGTTTTAAGTTTTGAAACCGCTTCGGCAATTTCATCAGCTTGCATTAACGGACTTGGACGATGTAATAAAAGCACATCCAAATAATCGGTTTGTAAGTTTTTCAATGAATTTTCAACCGACCAAATGATATATTCCTTTGAATAATCATAATGTTTAATGTTGTTTTTTCTAGATTCAGCAACCAATTGAATCCCACATTTGGAAATAAACTGCACTTTTTCTCGTGCGATTTTGCTCCCTGAAAAGGCTTGTCCAAAAGCGGCTTCCGTTGTATAAGCCCCATAAATATCGGCGTGATCAAATGTTGTGATTGTATTTTCTAAACAAATCGAAATAATATTTTCCATTTCTTTAGCGCTAAGATTTTTGTCCCAAACACCCCAATTCATTGTCCCTGCAATAACCGATGATAATTTTGTTTTGCCCATGATTTTTATATTTAAATTCAATATAGGAATTTACTATTTCAGAAGTTTTCTTCAAAGTTCTTAAAAATATGAAAAGTCTTTCACAAATCATCCTTAAAATTCGCTGTTTAATCGAAGTTTTAACCATTTTTTAACATCTTACTTCTAAAAAAAAATTCAATTTGCACCTTCAAAATAAAAAGTAAAATTTCAAGACTTTAATAATTAAAAAATGGAACAAAATAACGCAGGGTTAGACATTAGAGCAATCAATGAAAAAATTGAAAGAGAAAGTGCTTTTATAGACCTTCTCACCATGGAAATGAACAAAGTGATTGTGGGACAAAAACACATGATCGAACGATTATTAATTGGGCTTTTAGGCCAAGGGCACATTTTGTTAGAAGGGGTTCCTGGATTAGCAAAAACACTTGCCATTAATACACTTTCGCAAGCCGTTCAAGGTTCGTTCAGCCGAATTCAATTTACCCCCGACTTATTACCCGCCGATGTTGTGGGAACAATGATTTATAATATAAAGCAAAATGATTTTTCTATAAAAAAAGGACCAATTTTCGCCAATTTTGTGCTAGCCGATGAGATTAACCGAGCGCCAGCCAAAGTACAATCAGCGTTATTGGAAGCGATGCAAGAAAAACAAGTAACGATTGGCGACACGACTTTCAAATTAGACCGTCCGTTTTTAGTTCTTGCCACACAAAACCCTATCGAACAAGAAGGAACGTATCCATTGCCAGAAGCGCAAGTGGATCGATTTATGTTAAAAACCGTAATCGATTATCCAAAAATGGATGAAGAACGAATGGTAATCCGTCAAAATTTAAGCGGTTCTTATGAAAAAGTAAATCCAGTGGTTTCTGTGGAGCAAATTTTGCGCGCTCAAGAAGCCGTTCGCGAAGTTTATATGGACGAAAAAATCGAAAAATACATATTAGATATTATTTTCGCCACCCGTTATCCAGAAAAATACAGATTAGAAAGCTTGAAACCATTAATCAGTTTTGGTTCTTCGCCTCGTGGAAGTATCAATTTGGCGAATGCCGCAAAATGTTACGCCTTCATCAAACGGCGTGGTTATGTTATTCCTGAAGATGTTCGCGCCGTGGTTCATGATGTTTTGCGACACAGAATCGGAATTACTTATGAAGCAGAAGCCGAAAACATTACTTCGGTTGATATCATCAACAAAATTGTTAACGAAGTAGAAGTGCCTTAAATCAGCTTTAAGCTATAAGCTTTAAGCATTTAGAAAAATTCTGATGGCTGAAAGCTAATGGCTATTTGCTGAAAGCTAGACAAAATGGAAACAAAAGACCTTTTAAAAAAAGTACGTAAAATAGAAATTAAAACCCGAAGATTGAGCGATCACATCTTTTCGGGCGAATACCATACGTCTTTTAAAGGCCGCGGAATGACTTTTTCAGAAGTTCGACCGTATCAATATGGCGACGATATTCGGGCGATTGATTGGAACGTAACTGCAAGATACAACGAAACACACGTGAAAGTTTTTGAAGAAGAACGTGAACTAACGATGATGTTGATGGTTGATATTTCAGGTTCAGAAAGTTTTGGTTCAAAATCGCAATTCAAAAAAGATATTGTTACCGAAATTGCCGCAACAATGGCTTTTTCGGCTACTCAAAATAATGACAAAATCGGATTGATTTTATTTTCGGATCAAATAGAATTATATATCCCGCCTAAAAAAGGAAAATCGCACGTATTGAGAATTATTCGGGAATTGATAGAGTTTCAACCGAAAAGCTTTAAAACGGATGTTGCCCAAGCGCTGAAATTTTTATCAGGAACCCAAAAAAAGAAAGCCATTGTATTTATAATTTCCGATTTCATGTCGGCAGAATATGAACAAACGCTTAAAATTGCCTCCAAAAAACACGACATTACCGGAATTCGAGTATATGATATTCGAGAAGAAAAAATGCCCAATCTAGGAATGGTTTCCATGCTTGACGCCGAAACAGGAGAAACACAAGTGGTAAACACAAGCGCCAAATCTGTTCGGATGGAGTATGAAAAACATTATAGAAATAAGGTGGATTATTTCAAAGAAACTTTCCGGAAATCTGGCGCAGGCGTTGTTGATTCAAGAGTTGACGAAAGCTACGTCACCAAATTATTAGGCTATTTTAAATCGAGATAAGATTTCAAAATCAAATGAAACAAAAACTATATTTACTATTAATTCTATTTTCGTCCCTTCTTTTTTCGCAACAAAAAAAGATTGAAACAAGTATTGATATCAAAAAAAATAAAATCGGCGCGCAATTCAACTTGACTTTAAAAACCAATGTTGACACCCTTTCTAAAGTTGTTTTTCCAAACTCAAAAAGTTTCGGAAAACTGGAAGTTATTCGATCGTATGTGGTGGATACAATTCCGCATGGCGACCGTTACGAATTAATCAAAAAATACGGTTTAACCCAATTTGACAGCGGAAAATTTACCATTCCAAGTTTGATTGTTAAAATCAATAATAAGCCTTTTTTATCCGATAGTATTTCGGTGGAAGTGTCAAATGTTGTGGTCGATACGTTGAAACAAAAAATGTTTGATATTAAGCCTGTGGCTGAGGCTCCGTTAGACATTAGTGCGTTCTGGAAATATGTATTTATTTTATTGGTAATATTGATTATTGGCGCATTAATTTATTTTGGTATAAAAAAATACCAGAAGCAAAAAACAGCCGAAGAAGCCATTAAAACCCCAATAGAAAAAGCGACAACGTTATTGCAAACCCTTGAAAAGAAAGAGCTTTGGCAAAAGGGAGAAGTAAAAGCCTATTACAGCGAATTGACTGACATTGCCCGAAATTACATCGAAGAAGCAATTGAAATTCCAGCGATGGAAAGCACAACATCGGAATTAATTTTAGCACTTCGAGCGGCTTCAATCCGAAAAAAAATGACGCTTTCGCAAGAAATTTTAGACAATTTAGAGCGCGTATTACAGCAGGCGGATTTAGTAAAATTTGCCAAATCAAAACCATTGGATTATGAAATTGCCGAAGACAAAAACAAAATCGAGAAAGCCATTGTAATCCTAGATCGATCAATTCCTGTTGAAATCGCTGAAGAAGATACTGCGAAATGGGAAGAAATGAAGCGCTTGCAAAAACTCAAAAAACAAAAAAGAACCCGAATTTTAACCGCACTTGGATTCGTTGTGGCAGCAATTTTTGGCCTTTTTATATTTTTTGTTGTCACCAAAGGATTTGATTATGTAAAAGACAATATCATTGGTCGTCCAACCAAAGAATTACTTGAAGGACAATGGGTTCAAAGCGATTATGGAAATCCAAACGTTTCCATTGAAACCCCAGCGGTTTTGGTTCGTACCGATGTGAGTAATCAATTTCCGAAGGAAACATTGGCCACCTTAAAAGAACTCAATTTCTTTGTTTATGGAAGTTTGCAAAGCAATTTTTACATCGCTTTAAACACCATGAAAACCAAACAAGAAACCGAAATCGACTTGCAAAAAAGTTTGGAAGATTGTGTAAATGGAACGGGCGGGCAAAATATTGTTTTCAAAAAAGAAGAATTCCAAACCAAAGAAGGCGCAAGCGGATTGAAAGGTTTTGGAACAATGGTAAAACTAGATCCTATTTTGAAAAAAAGCACCAAATTATATTTCGATATTTTGGTTTTCAAAGAAGATGGCGGTTTGCAACAAATCATGATTTTTCATGAAGAAGGCGACAAATATGCAGAACAAATTTCCGAACGGGTAACGCAATCAATTGAATTTAAAAAAGCTACCGAATAATGGAAAAAGTAACCTTTTTGAATCCCGAATTTTTCTGGTTGTTTCTGATTTTACCCGGATTAATTTTTTGGTTAATACGAAAAAGAAAAGTACAATCGGCAACACTAAAAATGAGTTCGCTCGAAGGATTTAAAACATCAAAATCAGTATTAGCGAAGCTAAAACCAGTATTGGTAATTTTTAGACTTTTGGCCCTTTGTTCCATAATAGTAGCAATGGCAAGACCACGAACGGTCGATGTCAGTAGCAAAACCAAAACTACCAAAGGAATTGATATTGTAATGGCAATCGATGTTTCTGGAAGTATGCTGGCAAAAGATTTAAAACCAAATCGAATGGAAGCGCTTAAAAGTGTAGCCAAAACATTTGTCGAAGGACGACCAAACGACCGAATTGGCTTGGTAGTTTATGCTTCTGAAGCTTACACAAAAACCCCAGTTACAAGCGACAAAGCAGTTGTTTTAGACGCTTTAAGAAGTGTGAAATATGACAATGTCTTGCAAGACGGAACGGGAATTGGAATGGGATTAACAACGGCCGTAAACCGATTAAAAGACAGTAAAGCCAAAAGCAAAATCATTATTCTATTGACCGACGGGGTAAATAACGCTGGGTTTATTGAGCCAGAAACCGCTTCGGATATTGCGACCGAATATGGAATAAAAGTTTACACCATCGGAATTGGAACCAATGGAATGGCCGAATTTCCATATGCAATTGCGCCTAATGGATCGTTTTTATTCAAAATGATGCAAGTTGAAATCGATGTGAATTTGCTTCAAAGTATTGCCAAAAAAACGGGCGGAAAATATTTTAGAGCCACAAGTAATCAAAAACTAGAAGCTATTTATAAAGAAATCAACAAACTAGAAACTACCGAAATCGAAGAGTTGAAGTTTTATGATTATGACGAAAAATTCAGACCTTTTGCGCTTTTGGCATTGGCTTTATTGTTGTTGGAAGTAGGATTACGAAACACAATTTTCAGAAGTTTTATATAAATTAAGATGTACGAATTAGACGAAAAAAAATACCTGACGCTTTTATTTCTAATCCCAATTTTGGCGATAATTTTTCTATTTAATTTATATTGGAAAAGAAAAAAACAACGCGAATTCGGGGAATTAGAGATGATAAAAAAATTGAGTCCCGACCAATCCACGTTCAAATCCACATTGAAATTTGTAGTAATAATTCTTGTTTTGGCAGCAATTATTATAGCATTAGTCAATCCAAAAATCGGAACCAAAACCGAAACCGTAAAGCGAGAAGGAATTGACGTTGTTTTTGCCGTCGATGTTTCAAAAAGTATGCTTTGCGAAGATGTAGCGCCCAATCGTTTGGAAAAAAGCAAACAAATTGTTTCGCAAATTATCAATCAATTGGCTGGAGATCGAATCGGAATTGTGGCTTATGCCGGAAGCGCCTTTCCTGTTTTGCCAATAACAACCGATTATAGTGTTGCTAAAATGTTTTTACAAAGCATGAATACTACGATTGTTTCTTCCCAAGGAACTTCTTTGGACGAAGCTATAAAATTATCCGCTACCTATTTTGATGATGATAAAAAAACTAGCAAATTGCTAATTTTGATTTCCGATGGCGAAGACCATTCCGAAGGCGCATCAGAAGCAGCGGAAGAAGCCAATAAAGCGGGTTTAAAAATAATTACCATTGGCGTTGGAACCGAAAAAGGCGGCCCAATTCCGTTAAAAGACGGCGGTCACATTGTGAGTTTTAAAAGAGATCAAAACAACGTGGTGGTTGTAACCAAACTGAATCAGGTAGCCTTGAAAGCAATTGCAAAAAACACCAAAGGCGGATATGTAAACGGAAACAGCACCAAAGAAGTTCTAGAATATGTAAAAAATGCGTTGGAAAATATCGAAAAAACAGAATTTGAAACCCAACAGTTTTCGGATTTTAATTCCCAATTTCAATGGTTTTTAGGAATTGCCCTTTTTCTATTATGCTTCGATTTTTTATTGTTAGAAAGAAAGACGAAATGGCTGAAAAAGTTGAATTTATTTAACGAAAAAGAATAATGAAACAATTTATTATATATAGTTTACTTTTGTTTGCTGTTGTCGCTTTTGGACAAGAGAAAGACAAAGCATTGCCTAAAGCCAATGACGAATTTGCCGAAAAGAAATTTGCAAACGCAGAAGCCGATTATCGAATTTCGCAGTCAAATAATCCAAAAAAAGCTATTGCGTCTTATAATTTAGGAAATTCGATTTACCGGCAAAACCAAATCGGGGAAGCCCAGTTTTCTTTTTCTAGAGCCATAAAAAACGCTACAATCAGACCTGAAAAACACCAAGCATTTCATAATTTGGGAAACACGTATATGAAAGAAAAAAATTATTCAGCGGCGGTTGAGGCCTATAAAAATGCTTTACGAAACGACCCAGCCGATGAAGAATCGCGTTATAATTTTGCTTTGGCCAAAAAAATGCTAAAAGACAATCCTCCAAAAAAAGACGATAAAAAAGATAAAAAAGATAAAAAAGACAAGAAAGACAAGAAAGACAAACAGGATAAAAAAGATAAAAAAGACGACAAAAAAGACAAAAAAGACGACAAAGGAGAAAAAGATAAAGACAAAAAAGATCAAAACGGAAAAGACCAAAAGGATCCAAACAAAGGACAAGATGGAAAACCAAAACCTGAAAAAGCAGGAATTTCCAAACAACGTTTACAAAACCTTTTAGATGCCGTAAATAACGAAGAAAAGAAAATACAAGATCGTGTGAATGCTAATAAAGTGAAAGGGAAACCAGTTCAAACGGATAAAGATTGGTAAGATTCAAACGAGGAATTATATAAAGTAAAAAAATGAAAAAGTATATTTTTCTATTATTGATAAGTGTTCAAGGACTTTTGGCTCAGGTACAATTTGAGGCAAAAGTTAGCAAACAAACATTGGGATTAAATGAACGCCTACGCGTTGATTTTTCAATGAATGACGATGGGGATAATTTTACACCGCCCAGTTTCGAAGGATTTAAAGTCATTGCCGGTCCAAGCCAGCAAGTGAGTCAATCTTGGGTAAATGGAAAAAGTTCTTTCAATAAAACCTATTCCTATTTTTTATTACCCACCCAAAAAGGCGCCATCACAATCCGACAAGCATCAATCGAAATTAATGGTCAAATCTATAAAACATCGCCGATTAAAATCACGGTGACAAATGCCGTTGAACAACCAAGAGACCCAAACGATACGCAAATTTCTGCCAACGAAGCGTTGCACTTGGTTGCGGAAGTTTCCAAAACAAATCCTTATATAAACGAACCAATAACGGTGGTTTATAAACTGTATTTTAGTTATAATATTGGAATTTCGAATTGGCGCGAATTGGACAAACCAAAATACAATGATTTCTGGAGTCAAAATATTGACATCAAACAATTGGTTGCCGAAGAAGGAAAATACAATGGCGAAAAATACCGTTTTGTAACGCTTAGAAAAACAGTTTTATACCCTCAAAAATCAGGAAAATTACTCATCGAACCACTTTCGCTTGATATTGATGTCCAATTACCAACCAATAGAAGAAACATTTTTGGGCAAGTCCAAGTTGTAGAAGACCACAAACGTGTTTCGGCAGGCGCCAAAACAATATCCGTAAAAGCCCTTCCAGAAGCTGGAAAACCGGACGATTTTTCGGGAGCCGTTGGTCGATTTGCATTTAAAGTAACCCCTTCTAAAACCAATTTAAAATCGGGAGAAAGTTTGGATTTGGATATTTCGGTTTCGGGAAATGGCAACTTGAAATTATTTACGCTTCCAAAGCCAGTAGTTCCTAGCGCTCTCGAAATGTATGACCCTGTTCATAACGAACAAGTGAGTACGCCGCTTTCCGGAATGACTGGAAAAATCACCGACAAATACACCATTATTCCGCAATACAAAGGAAAATACCCTATTAAGCCGATGCTATTTACTTATTTTGATTTGGGTTCCGGCAGATACAAAACCATCACATCGCCAGAAATTATGGTCAATGTTATGGAAGGACCAATGGCGGCAACAACCGAGGCGGTGGCCACAACAAATTCGGACAAAAAAGCCATTTCAAGTTCGGCGCAATTTAAATTTATCAAACTCAAAACGAATTTAGTTTCCACCAATCAAAAAGATTTTTTTGGATCTACTTTGTTTTATTTGTTGACCTTTTTGCCCTTTCTGGGAATTCCAGCGTTAATCCTTTTCAAGAAGAAAAAAGAAGCTTTAGACGGCGATTTGGTTGGAAATAAAATTAGATTATCGAACAAATTGGCAAAGAAATATTTATCGGAAGCCAAAAACGAAATTGGGAACAAAGCACCGTTTTATATTGCGTTAGAAAAAGCCATGCACAACTTCTTGAAGGCCAAATTAAACATCGAAACTTCTGAAATGAGCAAAGACAACATCAAAGCGCTTTTAGAATCTAGAAACGCCAATCTAGAAACGGTAAATGATTTTATCGGATTAACCGAAAATTGCGAATTGGCGCGATATGCACCATCAACAAGCGCGGCGATTCAACAAGATTATGACAAAGCGGTGGCGATAATTTCGGATTTAGAAAAACAAATTTCTTAATACGTATAAACATGAAAAACATACTTTATATTTTATTGCTTTCTTCCCAAGTTTTCTTTGCCCAAAACAGCTTTGAAACAGGAAACAAAGCCTATCAAAAAGGAAATTATCAAGAAGCGATTAGGGCTTATGAAAGTCTTTTGGCATCCAAAAAAGAATCGGCGGAAGTGTATTTTAATTTGGGAAATTGCTATTATAAAGTAAACAAAGTAGCGCCTGCGATTTACAATTATGAAAAAGCATTGTTGCTTAATCCGAACGATATTGAAATTCAAAACAACTTAAAATTTGCCCAAAAACTTCAAATCGACGATATAAAAGACGTTCCGAAAGTGGGCTTTAATAAAGTGATTCAAGATTTCACATCGAGTTATCATTATAATACTTGGGCTTGGATTGCCGTTGGTTTTTCCAGTTTGTTTTTGTTGTTTTTTGTTGGATATTATTTCTCGCAATTAACTCTTTCGAAACGAATTTTCTTCATTGGAATGTTTGTGATTTTGTTTGGATTGTTGTTAAGTGTATTTGCGGCCATTTTCGAAAAACAACATTATGTTAGCGACCAACCAGCAATCGTTTTTGCCGAAGTTGCACCCGTGAAACCTGAACCAAAAACGGATGCCGCCGATGCTTTTGTGCTTCACGAGGGAACCAAAGTGTATATTCAAGAAACGCTCGATAATTGGCTAAAAATCGAGTTGCCAGACGGAACAGAAGGTTGGATTGATGCGGGAAATGTGAAAAAGTTGAAGTAAAATTTACAACTCCTTAATCACTTTAAACCCATCTTGAATCGAAGGATAAATTGCGGTTGAAACGTTTTGAATTGGGTTAAAAAACAACGAATTGTCTAAGGTGGTTTTCGCTGCAAATTGATATTCAAAATTTATTTTTTGGAACATTTTCAAAGAAACGCTCAAAATCAAAACCATTTTTAGTAACCCAAAAAAACTTCCCGCCAGCTTATTGACAATTCCTAAACTTGCAAAATTTGCCATTTTGGTCAAGAATTTAGCCAACAAAGAAATCCCAACAATTACAATGATAAACGTAATAATAAAGGCCGCAATTTGAATGGTTTTTGGATTCCAAGAAACATGACTCGCGATACTGGATTTCATTAGATGCGAAAATTTTATCGCAATGTAAATCCCCAATAACAAGGAAACAAACGATGCCAATTCGATAAAAAAGCCATTCCAAAAGCCACGAATCAATCCGTAAATCAATATTACACCAATAAAAATATCCAAGTAACTCATAAAAATAAAGAGAATAGAATAAAGAGCAAAGATAAAAGAATTATGTTGGTATCTTTGCCGCAACAATTTTGATTGGGAAAAAGTTTCGCCTTTTGGCAAATCCCAAATCCCAAATGCTAAATCCGAAATTTAAATGGCAAGAGATATTCAACTCAAAGAACGCTGGGAACAGCTCGTTTCGATACTTTCTAATCAATTTTCACAAGGTGAAGATTTGGATTTGGACGCGATAATTTACTTAATTGGCGTTCAGGAATTAGGACAAATCCATCAAACCTACAAAAAAGACGAAAAATTAAACCTAATGCACATCGCCATTTGCCGGTTATTAGAACCTTACGGGTTTTATGAATTCGATTTTGTCGATGAAGACGGTTGGCCACATTATAAAGTTAAAGAAGAATTGCCGCCGTTAAAAGCAGGCGAACAATCGGTTTTGATGAAAGAAGCCATCGTCAATTATTTTGTAGAAAAAGAGTTGATAGATTGATTTGCAACTGAAAGACCAAAGCAATCTCTAAAAGCAACGCTTAAACTTTAAACTTTAAGCCTTAAACTTGAAACAAATTTCTTAAATTCGCACTTCAATTATTGGATGAAATGATAGAGAATATAAAAAAACATATCGCCGAAGCACAAGCTTTTGAAACGCAAAACGCTCCCGAATTAGAAGCTTTTCGTATAAAATTCCTCGGAAGCAAAGGGCTTCTAAAAGATTTTTTTGCGGAATTCAAAAACGTGCCAAACGACCAAAAAAAGGAATTCGGACAAGTTATTAATTTGCTAAAAAATACCGCCGAAGACAAGGTGAAAACCATTCAGGAGTTTTTGGAAAGCAAAATCGAAATCAAAGGAATTTATGCCGATTTAACCCGTCCCGAAGAACCCATTACAATTGGGTCCCGTCATCCGATTTCATTGGTAAAAAATCAAATAATCGACATTTTTTCGACCATCGGATTCAATGTTTCCGAAGGTCCCGAAATTGAAGATGATTGGCATAATTTTACCGCATTAAACTTGCCAGAATACCATCCGGCACGCGATATGCAAGACACGTTTTTCATCCAAACCAATCCGGATACTTTATTAAGAACCCACACGTCATCCGTGCAAGTTCGATATATGGAAAACAATAAACCACCCATTCGAACCATTTCACCAGGACGTGTTTTCCGAAATGAAGCGGTTTCCTCGCGTTCGCATTGTATTTTTCACCAAGTGGAAGGTCTTTATATTGATAAAGATGTTTCGTTTGCCGATTTAAAACAAACGCTTTTATATTTCACCAAAGAAATGTTCGGGAAATCAAAAATTCGGTTGCGCCCGTCGTATTTTCCATTTACAGAACCAAGCGCCGAAATTGATATTTATTGGGGTTTAAAAACCGAAACCGATTATCGAATTACCAAAGGAACAGGCTGGTTGGAAATTGGTGGTTGCGGAATGGTCGATCCCAATGTCTTGAAAAATTGCGACATCGATTCCAATGAATTCAATGGTTTTGCCTTCGGAATGGGCGTCGAAAGAATTGCAATGTTGTTGTATCAAATTGGCGATATTCGTATGTTTTACGAAAATGACGTTCGCTTTTTAGAACAATTTAAAGCGTCTATTTAAAAGTAAGTCAAAAGTCATAAAGTCGAATGAAGGAACGAAAAGTCAAGGATAAAATTGGCTATTTAACCTTTTGACATTAAGACATTTGACATTAAGACAAATTTTATGAAAAAAGACATCATCATCCCCGAAGTAGAAAACGTTTTCCTAGCCGCTGTTCAAGAATGGAGCGATGATTTTATGGAAAAAGTCTGGAATGTTTATTTAATAAACGATAGCGATTTTCAATTGGATGCTGTTATGGTTGTTTCAAAAGCCTTCGGAACGCTTGACGGCGAAATGAAAAAAACGTCACTTTTGCGACATGCTTATGTAGAAATTCCTCCTGTTTCTTTAGTGAAAATTGAAATGGTTGAAAAAAGTGTTTTGGCACTCAATAATGAATTTATGGTCACTTTTTTCATCGGAAACACGTTATTCGACAGAAAATTTTTCTTCAAAGCCAATTACATCAACGAAAAAAACGTAGAAGAAGTGCCAATTTTGTTTGTTGACGGCGTAATTGTTCGATAATAGAATTAATCCAATTTATCGGTTAGTTTTTTGAATACTTTTTTGGCGTCTTTTCCTTCATACAAAATCTCGTAAACCGCATCGATTACTGGAGTTTTTGCTTTATATTCTTGGTTGAGCAAATAAGTGCTTTTTGTGGCATAATAACCTTCGGCCACCATGCTCATTTCCATCATCGCGGATTTTACGGTGTAGCCTTTTCCAATCATGTTTCCAAACATTCTATTTCGCGAAAAAACAGAATATCCAGTCACCAATAAATCGCCTAAATAGGCCGAATTATTGATGTTTCTTTTCATTCTGTGCACTTTTCTAATGAATTTTTTCATTTCCCGAATGGCATTACTCATCAAAACGGATTGAAAATTATCGCCATAACCCAAACCATGAGCAATTCCCGCCGCAATTGCATAAATATTTTTTAGCATCGCCGCATATTCGGTTCCAATAATGTCGTCTGTTATTTTGGTTTTGATATAATTACTGGCTAATATTTTGGCCACTATTTTCGCTTTTTGAGCATCGCCACAAGCAATTGTTAAGTAAGATAAACGTTCCAAAGCCACTTCTTCTGCGTGACAAGGGCCTGTAATTACGCCAATGTTTTCAAATGGAATCCCGTATTTAATATTGAAATGTTCACCAACAATCAAACTGGTTTCCGGAACAATTCCTTTGATGGCCGAAAAAATAACTTTGTCTTTCAAACTAGCGGTCAGTTTCTCCAATTCGGTATTCAAAAATGCGGATGGAATGGCAAAAATCACGTAATCGGCATAAGCAATTGCCTCATTAATATCGCTGGTTAATTTCAATTTTGATACATCAAATTCAACCGAACTCAAGTAATTTGGGTTGTGATGCTGCGTTTTTATATGTTCGATAGCATCGGGATTTCGCATATACCAAGTAATTTCTGGAAGATTTTCGCAAAGCATTTTTGCAATAGCTGTTGCCCAACTTCCGCCCCCGATAACTGCAAATTTTGGTTGTCCGTTCATATGTTTGTTTAAATTTCAATTTCGTTTTATTAGTATTGTCAAACAATTTTTTGAGAACGAAATTATTTTTCAAAAGTACTCAAAAATTGATGAAAATTGTCCGGCAATTGATTTTTCGAAATGAGCCAAAAAATAGTCTTTTTTAAATTTTAACTTAATCTTATGGTTTTCAATACAATAGTAAATAGCTTATTCCGTTTTCATTTCAGAATCTTTGTGCAATGATTCTTGAATTATTAAAGTTAGTTTTGGTTTTTTTTTAAAAAGGCGTTCCGTTTTTGACCGCCTTTTTTCTTTTTTTAAAATGCATGAAGCATTAAACAAAAAAGGTTTAAACAAGGATTAAAGAATGAAATTTATTTCTTGTAAAGATTATTGTAATCAATAAATTCCCAAACTTTTTCGGGCAATAACGGGCGTATATTTTTTTTATTTTTGATGCTTTCTCTGATAAAAGTTGCCGAAATTTCAACTATTGGCGCTGCAACATAATGAATATTCGGATGGTTTTTTATGGACTGATGCGGTTCGTTTCCCGTTTTGTCAAAAATTCTTGGATATACATATATGGTGTGATTTTCCAAAATTACCTCATGGTTTTTCCATTTGTGTAAAGCGTTCAAATTGTCTTCGCCCATAATTAATGAAAACGAATGTTTTGGAAATTTTTCTTGCAAATGCGCCAAAGTATTCACGGTATAATTCGGTTGTGGCATATCAAATTCTATTTTGGAAGGCTTTATTTTTGGATACTCTTCAGTTGCCAAAAATACCATTTCATAGCGTTTGTGATCCGGAAGCAACGTTTCTTTTTTCTTTAACGGGTTGTGCGGCGTTACGACCATCCAAATTTGCTCCAAATCGGTAAATTCCGCAAAATGATTGGCAATAATCAAGTGCCCCACATGAATGGGATTAAAGGTTCCGAAATAAAGTCCGATTTTCATTATTTAAGTGATTAGTAATTAGGAACTAGTAATTAGTTTTAAGTGTTTTAGAAAATGAATTTATCATCTTAGATTCTTCTTCAATCTGTTTTAAAATAGTGTTAAATAAAATATCATCCGAAATAATGCCCAATTCTTTTGCGATAATTAATTGTGTTTCTATTTCAAACAATGAACCTCTTGAAATGTCTAAAAAATGACTAAATGATTTATCAGAATTTCTACCATATCCTTCGGCAATATTAGAAGGAACAGATACTGAGGCTCTTTTTAATTGACTGCTTAAAGCATAAAGTTCTTCTTTTGGAAATGACTCAACTATTTTATAAACCAAAACCACAATATTGATTCCTTTTTGCCAGATAAGTAAGTCTTTATATGATTTTATTTGTGCCATTTTCACTAATCACTAGTTACCAATCACTTTTTAATACTATTCACAAATTGCTTCACCAATTGATACGCCTCTTCTTTGGCGGTATCCAAATCATAATTTTTTATAACAACATCAAATTGTGGCGCTGTTGCTAATTCTACCGAAGCTTTTGCGATGCGCATATTGATTTTGTCATCACTTTCGGTCGAACGTTTTTTCAGTCTAATTTTCAATTCGTCAATGCTTGGAGGCTTAACAAAAACGGCTAAAGTTTCAGTTGGAAATTTCTTTTTAATTCGCAATCCACCTGCCACATCAATATCAAAAATCACGTTTTTCCCTTTGGCCCAAATGCGTTCGACTTCGCTTTTTAACGTGCCATAAAAATTATCGCGATAGACTTCTTCCCATTCGACAAATTCTTCCGATTTTATATGTTTTTTGAATGTTTCTAATGAGATAAAATAGTAATCTTTGCTATGAACTTCTTCGCCACGTGGATCGCGAGTGGTACAGGAAACAGAAAATTCTAAATTTAAATCTTCCTTTCCTAATAAATGACGAACGATGGTTGTTTTTCCCGACCCAGACGGCGCCGAGAATACGATTAATTTTCCTTTTTTCATTATTTTTAGCTTAATGGAATTTATAAAACATTCAGCACTTGTTCTTTAATTTTTTCCAATTCGTCTTTCATCATCACCACCAATTTTTGCATTTGCGAATGATTGGCTTTTGAACCCATCGTGTTGATTTCGCGGCCCATTTCTTGGGTGATAAAACCTAATTTTCGTCCGTTTGCTTCTGTTCCGTTGATGGTTTCTAGAAAATAATCCAAGTGATTTGTCAATCGTACTTTTTCTTCGGTAATGTCTAATTTTTCTAAATAATAAATCAATTCTTGTTCAAAACGATTTTCGTCAATGGTCACTTTCAATTCCGAAATAGCATTTTGCAAACGGTCTTTTATCGCCTGAACTCGCTCGGAATCCAATGCCAAAGCTTGATTCATATAATTTCTAATATTTCCAATTCGAAGTTGAAATTCTTTTTCCAACGATTGGCCTTCATCTTTTCTAAATCCTAAAATATTGGCTAAACTTTCATCAATCGCAATTTGAATAGTCGCCCAATCTTTTTCATCAATTTCATCACGTTCAGTTTTTAATGCGTCGGGCATTCTAACGGCCATTTTCATCAATTCTATAGCGTCGGCATCGGCATAAACCGCTTTTAATTGATTCATATATTCTTGAACAATTGGCACATTTACTTTTGTTGAGGTTTGGTCGGAAGTACTTTCTATAAAAATTGAAAAATCAACTTTTCCGCGTTCTAATGCAGTTGCAATTTGTGTGCGCAAACCCAATTCCATTTCTCGATAAACAGACGGCATTCTGACACTCAAATCGAGTCCTTTGCTGTTTAAGGATTTTACTTCTACGGTAATTTTTTTGGTTGGCAATTGCATTGTTGCTTTGCCAAAACCAGTCATTGATTGTATCATATTGTTGAATAAGTAGCCAAAGATAATGAAAAATTGATAGTTGTTGTTTTCTGAATTTAAGACAACGCTTTCATGACTTGCAAAGTAACGGGCTGGCTGTTGCCAATGAATATTTTGTTGTCAATAATAAAAACGGGACGACTCAAAAAAGTATAATGTTCTAAAATGTAGTTTTTGTAATCGGTTTCGGTTAGGTTTTTATTTTTTAAATCTAATGTTTTATACAGAATCGCCTTTTTGCTAAAAAGCGCTTCGTAGCTGCCGGAAAGCCGAACCATTTCGTCCAATTCTTCTGGCGAGATTAGGTCTTGTTTGATGTCTCTAAAAACCAAATTGGCATTTTTCGGCAATGTTTTTATTATTTTCCGACACGTATCACAAGAAGCGAGATAATATATTTTATTTGTCATAATTCGTAATTTCTTACTGCAAAGAAAATCCATTTGACGGGGAAAATGCTTATTTTTATCAAAAAAAAGAAAATGCACCAAACCTTTGACATTACAAGAACGAGTAGAAAAATTATTTCCCAGCTTTTACAAGATTTTACTTTAGAACAATTAAACACCATTCCGGAAGGTTTCAATAATAATATTATTTGGAATATTGGCCATATTGTAGTGGTGCAACAAATGCTGGTTTATAAATTATCCGGTTTGCCCATGTTAATTTCGGACGAAATGGTTCAAAAATATCAAAAAGGCTCAAAACCAGAACATCAAGTTACACAAGAAGAAGTGGCCGAAATACAATCGCTACTTTTTGAAACCATCAATCAAACCAAAGCCGATTTTAATTCGAAAAAATTTCACAGCTTTCAAGAATATGCAACATCGACGGGTTTTACAATAAAAAATGTCGAAGACGCTTTGTCTTTCAATTATTTTCATGAAGCGATTCATCTTGGCGTGATTTTAAGCATTAGAAAGTTTGTCTAATGACTTCAAAAAAACAAAATACTATCTTTGTATAAAATATAAAAAAAATGAAATTCAATACCAAAACCATACACGGCGGACAACATCATGATCCAAGCACAGGAGCCGTAATGCCACCCGTTTATCAAACGTCAACATTCGTACAAACCAGCCCCGGACATCCGATTAACCCGGATTATGAATACAGTAGGGCCGCAAATCCAACCCGATCAGCTTTAGAAAACGCTTTGGCAAGTATCGAAAACGGAACGCGTGGATTGGCATTTTCATCTGGATTGGCCGCCACCGATTGTCTTTTGCGTTCGTTCAAAGCGGGCGATGAAATCATCGCGATGGACGATTTATATGGAGGAACCTATAGAATGTTTACACGAATTTATAAAGATTCGGGCATAAAATTTCATTTTGTGGATATGAATGATTTAGAAAAATTTAAATCATTAATCAACGAAAACACAAAATTGGTTTGGGTCGAAACGCCAACCAACCCGTTAATGAAATTGGCCGATATTCAAGAAATTTCAAAAATAACCAAAGCTAAAAACATCCTTTTTGCGGTCGATAATACATTTGCCACACCGTATTTACAAAAACCATTAGATTTGGGCGCCGATATCGTAATGCATTCCGCTACAAAATACCTTGGCGGACATTCCGACGTAATTGCCGGAGCTTTGATTGTAAAAGACGAAGCGCTTGGAAATCAGTTGCATTTTCAGCAATTTGCAACCGGCGCAACATTAGGGCCAATGGATAGTTTTTTAGTTCTAAGAGGAATAAAAACTTTGCATTTACGCGTTCAAAGACATTGTGAAAATGGTGGAAAAGTAGCCGAATTTTTAGACAATCATCCCAAAGTAAAAACCGTTTATTACCCAGGTTTACCAAGTCATCCGTATCATGAAATTGCCAAAAAACAAATGAGTGGTTTTGGCGGAATGGTTTCTTTTACATTTGCTTCCGGACAAAAACAAGAAGCGATTCAATTTCTTGAAAAACTGAAATTGTTCACCTTGGCGGAATCACTCGGGGGCGTTGAATCTTTGGCAAATCATCCTGCTTTAATGACCCACGCGTCTATTCCTGAAGACAAAAGAAAAGAAGTTGGCATTTCCGATGATTTGGTTCGATTGAGCGTCGGCGTGGAAGATATTGACGATTTATTGAACGACTTGAAACAGGCATTATTATAAATTCTGAAATAAATAATTATTTTCATATTTCGGTAAGAATTAGTAAAGACTTTGGATAAAAACACTGAATAAAAAACAACATTCATCAATAGTTCTTAACAAAAAGATAATTCTATTGTCAAATTAAAAAAAATAACGCCATTATTTGATTAAAATGTATCTTTGTGTAGTATTAACGAAATCGATTTCTTAAATTATAAAAAATAAAAATATGTCAGAAAGTATCCATTCTTTTGTCGAAGCTGTTGCCAAAAGAAATCCTAACGAACCCGAATTCATGCAAGCCGTTCAAGAAGTTGCAGAAACGGTAATTCCATTTATTGAAGAAAATAAAAAATACCAAAACAAAATGCTTTTGGAGCGCATGGTGGAATCCGAAAGAATCATCACTTTTCGAGTAGTTTGGACCAATGATAAAGGCGAAACCCAAGTCAATAGAGGGTATCGTATTCAAATGAATTCGGCAATCGGACCCTACAAAGGCGGTATTCGTTTTCACCCCTCTGTTAATTTAAGTATCTTAAAATTCTTGGCGTTCGAACAAACGTTTAAAAACAGTTTGACAACTTTGCCAATGGGCGGCGGAAAAGGGGGTGCCGATTTTGATCCAAAAGGAAAATCAGACAATGAAGTAATGCGTTTTTGTCAAGCATTTATGACTGAATTATCCAAACATATTGGCGGAAACACCGACGTCCCTGCTGGAGATATTGGAGTTGGAGGACGAGAAGTTGGGTATATGTTCGGACAATATAAACGATTAAGAAATGAATTCACAGGGGTTTTAACTGGAAAAGGAATTTCTTTTGGAGGGTCTTTAATCCGCCCAGAAGCAACAGGATATGGCGATGTTTATTTTGCCCAAAGCATGTTGGCTACAAAAGGACAAAGCTTTTCAGGAAAAACGGTGGTTATTTCTGGTTCAGGAAATGTAGCGCAATATGCTGCAGAAAAAGCCACCCACCTTGGAGGAAAAGTAGTAACAATGTCAGATTCAGCAGGATATATTTATGATGCCGATGGAATTGATGCTGCAAAATTGGCTTTCATTATGGAAATCAAAAATGTAAATTACGCAAGAATTAGCGACTATTTAACCAAATTTCCGAATGCAAAATATGTAGCTGGAAAACGACCATGGGAAGTAAAATGTGATATTGCATTACCGTGCGCCACTCAAAACGAACTGAACGAAGACGAAGCAAAAATGCTAGTTTCCAATGGTTGTATTTGTGTTGCCGAAGGAGCCAATATGCCTTGTACACCAGAAGCTGTAACCGTTTTTCAAAAAGCAAAACTACTTTTTGCACCAGGAAAAGCCTCAAATGCTGGAGGAGTTGCAACATCAGGATTGGAAATGTCACAAAACTCTTTGCGTTTGAGTTGGACATCCGAAGAGGTGGATGAACGATTAAAAAACATAATGTTGGCTATTCATGCGTCATGTGTTAAATACGGAACGGACGCTTCTGGATATGTTGATTATGTTAAAGGCGCGAACATCGCAGGATTTGTTAAAGTGGCCGACGCTATGTTGGCACAAGGAATCGTATAACCAAAACCAAAATTTATACATTTGAGAAAATGCCTTCTGTAAATGGAGGCATTTTTTTTGTTTTATATGAAATCATAAATAAAATCGTTTTATAGTATCTTTGTCACTTTAATAGGATCAACAGCAATGAAAAAAAAACATCATATTTTCCTTTTATTACTAACTATTTCGATGGGTTTTGCACAAAGCAATTCGTCTTGGAAAGGGTATTTTTCGTATAATGAAATCAAAGACATTTCGCAGTCGCCAACGTTATTTATAGCCGCGTCTGAAAATGCTATTTTTTCAAAAAACCTAACAACAAATACATTAAAAACCAAAAACACTATCGACGGGCTTTCGGGTCAAACAATTTCGGCAATTTATCATAGTCCGACGTTCAATAAAACCCTAATCGGATATAAAAACGGGTTGATTATTATTGTCAACGAAACCGACGGAAGCCTCTTGAATGTGGTCGATATTATCACAAACAGCGTTAATCAAAATTTGAAAGGAATTAACCATTTTATGGAATATGCAGGCATCATTTATGTTTCTTGCGATTTTGGAATTGTACAATACAATTTAGCCACGCTTGGTTTTGGCGACACCTACCGAATTGGTGATTTTGGAACCGAAATTAAAGTGACACAAACAGCTGTTTTTAACGAAACCTTATACGCTTCAACTTCTTCAGGAATTCGAAAAGCATCGGTATCAAACCCAAACTTAAATGATTTTAATCAATGGACATCGATTGTTGGCGGAAGCTGGGATAGCATCGAAACATTTGGGAGCAATCTTTTTGCAATTGCAAATTGGGGCGAAATGTACAAATTGACCGGAACAACTTTTGCTTCCTTTTCTACACTTTCTAGCGTTTCAACAGACATGAGAACGGCAGGAGATTATTTGGTTGTAACCACGCCAAATACAACTAGGATTTTTAATCAAAATTTGGGTGTGATTTCTCAAATTAACAGTAATCAACTTCCAGTTGCCACTTCCAAATTTACCTGCGCTACCGTTATTAATGAAATTATTTACATGGGAACCTCGGAAAATGGCGTTGTATCGGCACCATTAACTAACACAACAAATTTTGAATTATTAGCCCCAGATGGGCCGCTTCGAAATGCTGTTTTTAGAGTCAAAGCGTCCACCGATGCTATTTGGGCTGTTTTTGGCGGTTATTCGTCAGGATACAATCCATATACTTACAATTCGTATAATGTAAACACCTATGGAATCAGTAAATTTTCGGGAACTAATTGGACCAATATTCCTTATGAATCGCTTCTTGGCGCAAAAGCATTAACCTGGATAACCATTAATCCAAACGATAGCAAACAAGTCTATTTTAGCTCGTT
The DNA here is from genome assembly GCA_903839195.1 of uncultured Bacteroidota bacterium. Classification (GTDB taxonomy): domain Bacteria; phylum Bacteroidota; class Bacteroidia; order Flavobacteriales; family Flavobacteriaceae; genus Flavobacterium. The sequence goes on from CAIMBK010000042.1 coordinate 32,920, forward strand.
TTTTTCAGGGTTATTAAAACTTGAAAATGATATTCCAACTATTTTATATAACAATTCAAATAGCGGATTAGAATCAATATTTTCTAATTCTATTGATATTCGTATTAACGGAACCGCATTTGATAAATCGGGAAATTTATGGATGACCAACTGTTTGATAAAAAACAGTTTAAAAGTTTTAAAAACAACCAACCAATGGACATCCTATTCTATGGACGCGATATTGGATCTATATCAGGCTGATAGTTATGGCAATATTGAAATTGACAAAAACGGCACCAAATGGATTACAACCAATCAAGACGGAGTTGTTGCCTTTAATGAAAATAACAATAGTTTCAAAAAAATTACCGCCGGAGTCGATTTAGGAAATCTTCCGCATAAAGACGTAAGAGTCGTTGCGATTGATCGAAACAACCAACTTTGGATTGGAACCGTAAAAGGATTGCGCGTACTTTCAAGCGTTGACCGATTTTCAAATGGTGGACAAATGACCGCAAACGCGATAATTATTCTAGAAGACGGATTGGCACAAGAACTTTTATACGAACAATTTATTACTGATATTGTTGTTGATGGCGCAAATAATAAATGGATTGGAACCACAGATTCTGGCGTTTTTATGGTTTCTTCTAATGGCCAACAAACGATTCATCGATTTAACACTAGTAATTCGCCGCTTCCAAGCAATTCCATATTTGATATTGATATCAACGGAACAACTGGTGAAGTTTTTATTGCAACCGACAAAGGAATGGTTTCTTTCAAAGGAACCGCAACCACGGCCAACGAAGATTTGAGTAATGTTGTTGTTTATCCAAATCCGGTGCGACCAGAATTTACGGGAACCTTAAAAATTAGCGGATTACTCGATAATTGTAACGTAAAAATTACCGATATTGAAGGAAATCTTGTTCACGAAGCCATCGCAGAAGGTGGAACAATTGAGTGGGACACTACCGCTTTTGGCAAATACAAAGTGGCATCTGGAGTGTATATGATTTTTGTTTCTGCTGAAGACGGAATAGAAACCAATGTCAAAAAAGTAATGATAATTCGTTAATTGAATGCTCATTAAAACCAAAGCCATTGTAATTTCCGCTTTAAAATTTCAAGAAAAAAGCTTGATTGTCAAATGTTTTACCCAATCGGATGGAATAAAATCCTACTTTGTTCGAGACGCTTTTTCTAATCGAAAATCGAATCAGAAAATTGCCTATTTTCAGCCTCTTTCCATTCTTGAAATCGAAGCGGTTCACAAAAACAAAGGGACATTAGAAAATTTTAAAGAAATAAAATTAGCCACCCCTTTTCAAACGATTCATACCGATATTTTCAAAAGTACCATCGTTTTGTTTTTGTCCGAAATGATTCACCACAGCATTCACGAGGAAGAAAAAAATGAAGGCCTGTTTTCGTTCATTGAAACCGCTTTACAATGGCTGGATAATCATGATGAAATTGCTAATTTTCATTTAATTTTTCTTTTGGAAGCAACAAAATATTTAGGGTTTTATCCCGATATTTCGGAAAGCGAATTTCGATTTTTTGAAACCAAAGAAGGCATTTTTTCTCCGCATCAAGCGATTGGTTCTTTGACCGAACACGAAACCAATTTATTCAAAAAACTCTTAGATTTAACCTTCGAAAATGATCAAAAAAACTTTCACGTCATTGAAAGACAATTGCTGCTCAAAATCCTTATCGATTATTACAGCCACCATCTTGAGGGATTCAGAAAACCAAAATCATTAGAAGTTTTGAAAGAAGTTTTCTCATAGTGAAAATACAATACAAATTCGACAATTAGATTTCCTTTTGATATCTTTGAAAATGAATAAATATAATATAAAATGAAGAAATTAGTATTCCTATTATTTGTTGTAAATGCAATAATTGCCAACGCACAACAACAATACAAAACCGATAAAAACATTCACTACTATGACGAAAATACTAATAATCAGGATGCATATATAAATTCTCAATGCACGCTGGATATTTATTTTCCAGAAAACCAAAAGGATTTCGCAACCATAATCTGGTTTCATGGCGGCGGACTTACAAAAGGCGAAAAAAAAATTCCAAAAGCGTTAATGAATAAAGGATTTGCCGTTGTTGGGGTAGAATACCGATTATCGCCAAAAGTTTCTGCGCCTTCTTATATTGAAGATGCCGCGGCAGCGGTTTCTTGGGTGTTTAAAAACATAGAAAAATATGGCGGAAACAAGAAACTAATTTTTATTTCTGGACATTCCGCAGGAGCCTATTTAGGGACGATTATCACAATGGATAAATCCTATTTGGCGAAATATAATATCGACCCGATGGAAATAGCGGGACTCATTTCGTTTAGCGGACAAGTCATTACCCATTTTACAATTCGAAAAGAACAAGGAATAAAAAGCACTCAACCTTCAATTGATAAATATGCGCCAATTAATTTTGTTCGAGCAGAAACGCCGCCAATTTTGCTTATAACGGGTGATCGCGAGATGGAATTATTAGGCCGATATGAAGAAAATGCCTATTTCCTAAGAATGATGAAATTGAACAACAATAAAAATAGTAGACTTTTTGAATTGCAAGGATTTAATCATTCTGGAATGGCTGAACCCGCATTTCCTTTGTTGATAAATGAAGTTGAAACGATTTCTAAAAACATACGCGAAAACAAGTAGTTTTTTATCCTAAAATCCCCCAATTCAAACCAATACCATAACTTTCGACATTCGACATTCGACATTCGACATAAATTTATTACTTTCGCAAATCGTTTATAGAAAAGGAAAAATGAGCACAAAATTTACAGAATACAAAGGACTTGATTTACCCAATGTGGCTTCAGAAGTGTTAGACTTTTGGAAAGAAGAAAACATCTTCGAAAAAAGCATTACCACACGCGAGGGAAATCCGCCATTTGTATTCTTTGAAGGACCGCCTTCGGCCAATGGACTTCCAGGAATTCATCACGTAATGGCACGCGCCATTAAAGACATTTTTTGCCGATATAAAACCCAAAAAGGATTTCAAGTTAAACGAAAAGCGGGCTGGGACACTCACGGTTTGCCGGTAGAATTAGGAACCGAAAAAGAATTAGGGATCACCAAAGAAGACATTGGAAAATCGATTTCTATTGAAGAATACAACGAAGCCTGCAAAAAAACTGTCATGCGTTACACCGACGTTTGGAACGATTTGACCGAAAAAATGGGCTACTGGGTCGATATGGAAAACCCGTATGTGACCTACAAATCCAAATATATGGAAACCGTTTGGTGGCTTTTGAAACAAATCTATAACAAAGATTTGATGTACAAAGGATATACCATTCAACCCTATTCTCCAAAAGCCGGAACGGGACTATCTTCACACGAAGTAAACCAACCCGGAAGTTATAGAGACGTTACGGACACAACTGTGGTAGCACAATTTAAAGCCAAAACCGAAACATTGCCAAGTTTTTTACAAGGATTTGGGGAGGTTCAAATATTAGCTTGGACAACCACGCCTTGGACCTTGCCTTCAAATACCGCTTTGACCGTTGGGCCAAAAATCGAGTATGTTTTGGTTAGAACTTTCAATCAATATACTTTTCTTCCAACGAATGTGATTTTGGCTAAAAATTTAGTTGGAAAACAATTTGGAAAAGGATTTTTTGAAAGCAAAGAAGCGTCCGATTTTGAAAATTTTAAATCAGGAGATAAAACAATTCCGTTTCAAATTTTAACCGAATGCAAAGGCGCCGATTTGGTCGGAATTCGATACGAACAACTTTTGCCGTTTGCTTTACCCTATCAAAACCCTGAAAATGCGTTTCGGGTAATTTCAGGCGATTTTGTTACTACTGAAGACGGAACCGGAATTGTTCATACAGCGCCAACATTTGGAGCCGATGATGCCAAAGTTGCCAAAGAAGCAACGCCGGAAGTGCCGCCAATGCTAGTTCTTGACGAAAACGAAAACCCTGTTCCATTGGTCGATTTGCAAGGAAAATTCACCGAGCAAATGGGGGAATTTGCAGGAAAATATGTCAAAAACGAATATTACAACGAAGGCGAAGCGCCAGAACGCTCCATCGATGTTGAATTGGCTATTCGATTAAAAGAAGAAAACAAGGCTTTTAAAGTCGAAAAATACGTACACAGTTACCCACATTGTTGGCGAACCGACAAACCAATTTTATATTATCCACTAGATTCTTGGTTTATCGAAATCACGAAAGTGCGCGATAGGATGTTCGATTTAAACGAAACTATCAACTGGAAACCCAAAGCAACTGGCGAAGGACGTTTCGGAAATTGGCTGAAAAACGCCAACGATTGGAATTTGTCACGTTCAAGATATTGGGGAATTCCATTACCAATTTGGCGAACCGAAGACGGAACGGAAGAAATTCTAATTGGTTCTTTGGAAGAATTATACAACGAAATTGAAAAAGCTATCGCAGCTGGATTCCAAAAAGCAAATCCGTTTCAAGGGTTTCAAGTTGGAAATATGAGTGAAGAAAACTACGATTTAGTCGATTTGCATAAAAATGTAGTAGACGAAATCTCACTGGTTTCTGCTTCTGGAAAAGAAATGAAACGCGAATCCGATTTGATTGATGTTTGGTTCGATTCGGGCGCAATGCCATATGCGCAATGGCATTATCCATTTGAAAACAAAGAATTAATTGACGAAAACAAAGCTTTTCCTGCCGATTTTATTGCCGAAGGCGTGGATCAAACACGCGGTTGGTTTTATACTTTGCATGCAATTGGAACGTTAGTTTTTGATAAAATTGCCTATAAAAACGTAGTTTCAAACGGATTGGTTTTGGATAAAAACGGACAAAAAATGTCCAAACGTTTAGGAAATGCAGTTGATCCATTCGCCACGTTATCCGAATATGGCCCAGACGCCACGCGTTGGTATATGATTTCAAATGCTAATCCATGGGACAATTTAAAATTTGATATCGAAGGAATTGCTGAGGTGCGTAGAAAATTCTTCGGAACTTTATATAATACCTATTCATTTTTTAGTTTGTATGCCAATATTGACGGATTTACTTATGCCGAAGTCGAAATTCCAATAAAAGAAAGACCCGAAATAGACCAATGGATTATTTCCGAATTACATTCATTGATTCAAGAAGTGGATGCTTTTTATGCGGATTATGAACCCACAAAAGCTGCGCGCGCGATTTCCGATTTTGTTCAAGAAAACCTGAGCAATTGGTATGTTCGTTTGTGCCGACGTCGTTTTTGGAAAGGAGAATATGCGCAAGATAAAATTGCGGCCTATCAAACGCTTTATACCTGCTTGTTGACCATTAGCAAATTGGGCGCACCAATCGCACCCTTTTTTATGGATAAATTGTATCGAGATTTAACATTAGCGACACAATCAGAAAAATTTGATAGCGTACATTTGGCAAAATTCCCAGAACACGTTGAAAACTTTGTTGATAAATCGTTAGAAAGCAAAATGCAAAAGGCACAAACCATTTCATCATTGGTTTTATCGCTTCGAAAAAAGGAAATGATAAAAGTGCGTCAACCTTTGCAAAAGATAATGATTCCAGTATTTGACGACTTGCAAAGGAAAGAAATAGAGGCTATTTCGGAACTAATAAAAGCGGAAGTAAACGTTAAAGAAATTGAATTGTTGGATGATGCTTCGGGTATTTTAGTGAAGCAAATTAAACCCAATTTCAAAACTTTAGGGCCGCGATTTGGAACAGCTATGGGTCTGATTGCCAAAGAAATACAGCAATTTTCCCAAGAACAAATTGCTAATTTAGAAAGAGTTGAAACAATTGCAATTACTATTGACGGAAAAAGCCTAATTTTATCATTAGAAGATGTTGAAATTACTTCCCAAGATATCGAAGGATGGTTGGTTGCCAATGCTGGAAATATTACCGTAGCTTTGGATATTACAATCTCCGAAACACTCCGAAAAGAAGGAATTGCAAGAGAATTGGTCAACCGAATTCAAAATTTAAGGAAAGATTCTGGATTTGAAGTTACCGACAAAATTATCGTTTATTTACAAAAAGATGGCTACGTGGAAGAAGCTATAAAAAATAACGAACAATACATAAAAGACGAAACATTAACCAAAGAATTAGTGCTTCAAGATCAGGTTGAAAACGGAACAGAAATTGTGTTCGACGAGATAAAAACAAAAATATTAATTTCAAAGTAATAGAAAAATGCAAAACGAAATAAGCAGATATTCTGATGCCGATTTGGCAGAATTCAAAGAGATTATCATTAGAAAAATGGATAAGGCAAAATCAGATTTAGAACTGATAAAAAGCGCCTATATGAATGATTTGAACAACGGAACGGACGACACTTCTCCAACATTCAAAGCGTTTGAAGAAGGAAGCGAAACGATGTCAAAAGAAGCCAATTCGCAATTGGCTATTCGTCAAGAAAAATTCATCCGCGATTTGAAAAACGCCCTTTTCCGTGTGGAAAATAAAACCTACGGCGTTTGTAAAGTAACCGGAAAATTAATCAACAAAGAGCGATTAAAAATTGTTCCGCATGCAACGATGAGCATCGAGGCTAAAAATCTTCAACGATAATCGGTTTATTTATTAAATAGTAAACGCTCCAATTGGGGCGTTTTTTATTAAAATAACACTATTTTTGCGACTTAAAATTTCCAAAAAATGAATCTAAAAAAAGCGTACTTTCTTGTTTTTATTTTGCTCCTTGTTGACCAAGTATCAAAAATATATATTAAAACCCATTTCGTTTTGGGCGAGGAAGTGACTGTTTTCAAATGGTTCAAAATTCTTTTCATAGAAAATGAAGGAATGGCTTGGGGAACTCAAATTCCAGGGACTTATGGAAAAATAATCCTAACTACTTTTCGCCTTTTTGCCGTAATCGGAATTGGATATTGGCTTTGGGATTCGGTAAAAAAACAAAGTTCCAATTATTTGATCGTTGCCATCGCATTAATTCTCGCGGGCGCTTTCGGAAACATTATTGATTCTGTTTTTTATGGCGTAATTTTCAACGATAGTTATCATTCTGTCGCTCATTTATTTTCGGAAAATCCTTACGGAACTTATTTTCATGGGAAAGTTGTAGATATGTTTTATTTTCCATTTGTAGAGAATTACATTCTTCCAAATTGGCTTCCTTTTTGGGGTGGAAAATCATTTACTTTTTTCAATGCTATTTTCAACGTGGCCGATATGGCGATTTCCACTGGCGTTGGAATATTGATTGTATTTAATAAAAAAGCGTTCGCAAACTAGCCGATTTTTAGAAGGTGAAAATAGCGTTTGGCGTAACACAATAATTCAGTCGAATATCGTCGTCATTCACATCCGAAATTAATTCTTCGGCATCAAAAAAAGAAAGCCCAATTTTGATGGTTTCTGGATTACATTCCGATAAAAACCGGTCGTAAAATCCTTTTCCATATCCCACTCTATTTCCTTTTTTATCAAAAGCTAAAAGCGGCACAAAAACCACCTCGATTTTTGATGTCGGAATTTCAATTCCATCAATTGGTTCGGGAATATTGTAGTCGTTTTTTTTGATTTTGGTAGCATCGGTCAATAAAAAATGCGTCATTTTTCTGCTTTCAAAATCAGATTTAGAAACAATAATTTCCTTGTCTTTTCCAGCAAGCATATGCAAAATAACTTCCGTATCAACTTCTTTTTGCTCAATTATTGGTAGAAAAATATGAAAATAAGTGTTCTCCCAAATTGGAAGCGCCAACAATTTATTGGCAATAGCCAAACTCTTTTCTTCTATTTCATTTTCAGAAAGTGAAGCGCGCAAGGATTTGTATTTCGACCCTAATTCTTTTTTATGCATGAACAACCGCTTTTAATTGGTTGATAAAAGTAGTTAAATGATCGACTTCTACATGATCCATTAGCACAATTTTATACCATTTATTTTCTTCCGTATGTTGTTGCGGAACCAAATCAAAGGTTTGCGCGACTTTTTCGGGGATGTTTTCGGCATGAATCGTTACAATATTCATAAAAGGTTCTCGAAAATAAGCAATTTCAAGTTTATCCAATTCGTTGCATAAAAATTGCGTTCGCATTTGCAAAACACTAACTTTTTCGAACCATCCAAACGGACCATAAGTAAATAAAATCATCCAAACCGCCACCGCATTTGCTCCCGAACGACTTCCGCAAAGTGTTAAATCCATTCCTTCGACATATTCTGCTTCTTCGGTCAAGACGTTTTCAATTAATCCTTTTCGGCAAATAAAAACACCCGTTCCGTAAGGCGATTGCAACATTTTATGGGCATCAATGGTGATGGAACTAATTTTCGGATTTTTAAAATTAATTACCGATTTTTCATTACTAAACGGATAAACAAAACCGCCATACGCTCCGTCAATATGAAGCTTATAAACCACTTGATTTTTTTCTAATGCCAAAGTATAAACATCTGGATTATCCACCGATCCAAACATAGTAGTTCCCATATTGGAAATGGCGATAAAATATTTTTTGCCTTTTTGTTTCGCAACTTGAATTTCTTGATCCAAAGCAATCGAATCGATTTCTCTTTTTTCAAATGAAACCGGGATTTTTATCCAATCCAACATCAAAAGATTCGCTGCTTTTGGAATGGAATAATGAGTATCTTCGGAAGCGATTATCGCAATTTCATCTAGTTTGGCGGCATGAAAGTGCATAAAAAAATTACGATACATCCAAATGGCTTGAATATTGGCTTCCGTTCCGCCAGGCGAAATATAACCGTCAAACGAATTGGGTTCAGCATTAAAAATATCGACCGCAATCACGTTCAAAACCTCGCGTTCAATTTGTTGCGTTCCTTTAAATGCCTTTTCGGAGGTTCCTAATGTGTGACAACCAATATGATTTGGATTGGCAACATAAGTTTGTAAAACGGGCGCGTCTTTTAAAAAAGGGGCATCATCATTAAATACTTTTCCGTCCAGTTTTGATGCTGGATAACCCAACGAAGCGTCATTAGAAAAATTTACATTTTCCTCGAGGGCTTTCTGAATTCTGTTTTTTCGTTCGTCTTGCGATAACTTTTTCCAGTAAATCATGTTTACTTTTTTTGCAAAGTTACTTTTCTAAATTTTTTAAAAATATGATATATGTTAGGTTTCTAATAATAGGTATTTGGAATTTCGTGTTTTTCCAGCTAACTTTGTTAGATGCAAAATCCGCCATTAGCACTTCAAATTCAAACCTTGCCTGATGGACCCGGGGTGTATCAATATTATGATGCCGCCGGAAAAATTTTGTATGTCGGAAAAGCAAAAAACCTCAAAAAGCGCGTTTCTTCTTATTTTAATAAAATACACGATACGGCAAAAACCAATGTTTTGGTTAAAAAAATTGTCACCATTAAACACATCGTTGTTCCAACGGAATCGGATGCGCTTTTATTGGAAAACAATTTAATTAAAACCCTGCAACCACGTTATAATGTGTTGTTACGAGACGACAAAAGTTACCCTTGGATTTGCATCAAAAAAGAACCTTTTTCCCGAATTTTTTCTACCCGTAGAATGGTAAAAGACGGGTCGGAATATTTTGGTCCCTACACGAGTTTTAAAACCGTAAACACCATTTTGGAACTCATTAAAGAGCTGTATCCGTTGCGAACTTGCAATTATGATTTAAACGCTTCGTCAATCGAAAAACATAAATATAAAGTATGTTTGGAATATCATATTGGCAATTGCAAAGGCCCGTGCGAAGGATTTGAAACTTTCGAAAACTATCAAAAACAAGTGGATGCTATTCGCGAAATATTGAAGGGAAATTTTAAAGAAAGTCAAAAAGAGTTTAAAACCAAAATGCAACAATTGGCCACGGAAATGCATTTTGAAGCCGCTCAAAAAATTAAAGAAAAACTTGAAGTTCTTGAAAATTACCAATCTCGGTCAACAATTATTAGTCCGAAAATCAACAATATTGATGTTTTTTCTATTGTTTCTGATGAATCGGCGGCGTATATTAATTTTCTACAAATTGCTCATGGCGCGATTATTCGATCCCACACATTAGAATTAAAGAAAAAATTAGCCGAATCGGATCAAGAATTACTGGAACTTGCTATTGTTGAAATGCGGGAGCGGTTTAACTTGCTTTCTCGAGAAATTATTGTTCCGTTTGAGGTTGATTTAGGGGATATTTTAAAAGTTACCGTTCCGCAAACGGGCGATAAAAAACACATTTTAGATTTATCAATTCGGAATGCAAAATTCTTCCGAATCGAACAACTCAAGCAATTGCAAATTGTTGACCCGGACCGTCATACGAATCGAATAATGGCTCAAATGCAAACCGATTTACGATTGACTATTGAACCGCGTCACATCGAATGTTTTGACAATTCAAACATTCAAGGAACCAATCCTGTTGCGGCGTGCGTGGTTTTTAAAGACGGAAAACCAAGCAAAAAAGACTACCGCCATTTTAATATTAAAACCGTTGAGGGACCCAATGATTTTGCTTCTATGGAAGAAGTTGTTTATCGAAGATACAAACGGCTTTTGGACGAAAACGAACCGTTGCCGCAACTCATTATTATTGATGGCGGAAAAGGACAATTGTCATCGGCATTAAAAAGTATTGATGCACTTGGATTAAGAGGAAAAATAGCGATTATTGGCATTGCCAAACGGCTCGAAGAACTTTTTTATCCCGGCGATTCGGCGCCATTATATTTAGATAAAAAATCAGAAACCTTAAAAATAATTCAGCAATTGCGAAATGAGGCGCACCGTTTTGGAATTACTTTTCACAGAGACCAACGCAGTAAAGCCGCCATTCAAACCTCGATAGAAACCATTCCGGGCATTGGCGAAAAAACGATGTTAACGCTTATTAAACATTTCAAATCGGTAAAAAGATTAAAATTGGCACACGAAAAAGAAATTTCTGAGGTGGTAGGTGTTTCAAAAGCCAAAAAAATTACCGACTTTTACACTAATAAAAATAGTTAAATTTATGTTGAAGCCATTAAAACAAATTTTTTTTTCAAACGACATTCCTTTGTCGACGATATCTTTTAGTACATTTATTAGAACATCGGCTCGTTTAGGACAAACGAATTATGGGTTTTTATTTGTAATTGCAGCGCTGTTTTTTTCTTCCAATTTCCATTCTTTTGCGCAAGAAACTACAAAACCAAGACCAAAAATCGGGTTAGTTTTGAGTGGAGGTGGCGCAAAGGCATTTGCGCATATTGGTGTTTTGAAGGTTTTAGAATCCGCAGGAGTTAAAATTGATTATATTGGCGGAACCAGCATGGGAGCTGCGGTTGGAGGATTATATGCGTCTGGATATAATGCTACTCAAATTGATTCGATTTTTAAAGCCATTCAATTTGACAATATAATTCAGGACATCATTCCACGAGAATCAAAAAATTTCTACGAAAAAAGAAACGATGAGTTATACGCGTTGTCTTTGCCTTTTGATAATTTTAAAATCGGAATTCCAACGTCCCTTTCTAAAGGAATTTACAACTATAATTTATTAACACGATTAACACATAACGTTCGACATGTAAGGGATTTTTCGAAATTGCCAATCCCGTTTTTGTGTATGGCAACTAATATTGAAACAGGCAAACAAGTCCTACTCAACAAAGGGTATTTGCCCCAAGCAATGATGGCAAGCGCGGCTTTTCCAACGCTTTTTTCGCCAGTAGAAATTGATGGAAATATTTTGGTTGACGGCGGTGTAACCAATAATTATCCGATTGAGGAACTCAGAAAAATGGGCGCCGATGTCATTATTGGAGTTGATGTTCAGGATGGCCTGAAAGATCGGACTGGATTGAAAGATGCCACCAAAATTATGATTCAAATTACGAATCTTCAAATGATTCAAAGCATGAATGAAAAAATTGCTTCGACCGAGATTTATATCAAACCAGATGTCGCCAATTTTGGAATTATTTCCTTTGAAAACCGCCAAGAAATTATAAATAAAGGCGAAGAAGCTGCGTTTTCAGTTTATGAAAAATTAAAACTACTTGCCACCGAACCGAGTAATTTTAAAACCAAATTGGCTTTGCCAATAAACGACAGCTTGCGTATTGATAATTTCAATATTAATAAATTAGAACATTATACACGTTCCTATGTTTTGGGAAAATTAGGGTTCAAATCCAGAAAAAAAATTAGTTACAAAGAAATAGAAATTGGCGTTGACAAGTTGAGCGCCACCCAAAATTTTAGCACTATAAAATACACGTTGGATCCAAGTAAAGACCAAGACGATTTAAACATTTATCTGGAAGAAAATCAAACAAAATCGTATTTAAAGTTTGGATTGCATTATGACGTGCTTTATAAAAGTGCTATTTTGGTTAATTATACTCAGAAAAAATCGCTTTTTAAAAACGATGTTCTTTCTTTTGATGTAGTCCTTGGGGATAATTTCAGATATAATTTTGATTATTATATCGACAACGGATTTCATTGGAGTTTTGGACTAAAATCGCGCTTAAACCGATTTAATCGAAACCTAACCACAGATTTCCGAAATGGCCAATTATTAACACAATTAGGAATGAATAACCTCAATATTATTTATTCTGATTTAACAAATCAAGCCTATCTTCAAACCGTTTCGTTTCAAAAATTCCTTTTGGCGGGCGGATTCGAACATAAATATTTAAGAATAAAATCGGAAACGCTTCAAAATTCAACACCAATTATTGAAAACAGTAATTATTTTAGTTGCTTTGTGAATTTGAAATACGATTCATTTGACAATAAATATTTTCCAAAAAAAGGATGGAATTTTATTGGCGATTTCCAATCCTACTTATATTCTTCAGATTATAACCATCAATTTAAGCAATTTTCTATTGCCAAAGCCGAGGCCGGAATTGCCAAAACATTTTTCAATAAAACCACTTTCAAAATGCAATCAGAAGTTGGCTTTAATATAGGAGAAAAAAGCGTTCCCTACTTTGATTTTATACTTGGAGGCTATGGATTTGAAAAAGTCAATAATCTAAAATATTTTTATGGATATGACTTTTTAAGCCAATCGGCCGATAGTTTTGTAAAAACTACTTTTACTTTGGATTATGAATTTTACAGAAAAAACCACATCAACTTTGCGGCAAATTATGCCCAATTGGGCGACAATCTCTTCAGTAATTCCGAATGGATGACAAAGCCTAAATACAATGGTTACGCAGTTGGATATGGCCTAGAAACCCCTGTTGGACCAATTGAAGTAAAATACACTTGGTCGCCCGACACCCATAAAAGTTTTACTTGGATAAGCGTTGGGTTTTATTTTTAGAAATCTCGACAGTTTTGTTTTTTTTGTTTGAAGTTATCCAAAAAACTTTATATTTGAATCCAATAACTAAAATACGGAAAAATTATGTCTATTTGGAAAAGAAAACCGCTGGCTTTATTACTTAATGAAGCTTCAGAATCGGAGAAAGGGTTAAAAAGAACACTTACCGCTTGGTCACTTGTGGCATTAGGAATTGGCGCAATTATTGGCGCCGGATTGTTTGTTAGAACCGCAATGGCAGCTTCTCAAAATGCGGGGCCATCCGTTACAATTGCGTTTGTTTTAGCAGCAGTTGGATGTGCATTAGCAGGATTGTGTTATGCCGAATTATCTTCTTCTATTCCAATTTCTGGAAGTGCTTATACTTATACTTACGCCACTATGGGCGAATTATTAGCTTGGATTATTGGCTGGGATTTAATTTTAGAATATGCCGTAGGAGCCGCAACTGTTGGAATAGCTTGGAGCGAATATCTGAATAATTTATTAGTAAATGTTTTGCATGTTAATCCAATTCCTTATGAATTATCACATTCGCCATTTCAGCATTTTACAGATCCAATAACAGGAGTTGTTTCTAATGGATTAATAAACTTACCTGCTTTGTTTATTGTAGGCGCAATCAGTTTGTTATTAATTAAAGGAATTCAAGAATCGGCATTTGTAAACGGAATAATTGTAATTGTGAAAGTGGTTATTGTTGTTTTAATAATCGTAATCGGGTGGCATTTTATTAATCCAGTAAATCACACGCCTTACATTCCGCCAAGTGCTATTTTTACAGATGAGCACGGCGTAAACCACAGTTTTGGAGGTTTTTGGGGAATTGTTGGCGCAGCAGGAACAGTCTTTTTTGCATTTATTGGTTTTGATGCAGTGAGTACCGCGGCACAAGAAACCAAAAATCCGAAACGAAACATGCCCATTGGAATTTTAGGTTCCTTGGCAATTTGTACCGCTTTGTACATACTTTTTGCTCATGTTTTGACAGGAGTTGCCACAGTAGAAGATTTTAGAACTGGAGGAAAAGAAGCTTCCGTTGCTTTTGCAATAAACAAATATATGATTGGATTTTCTTGGCTTGGGCAATTTGTTACTATTGCAATTCTTGCAGGTTTTTCTTCGGTAATATTAGTAATGTTATTGGGACAATCGAGAGTTTTTTATGCCATGGGAAAAGACGGTTTATTGCCAAGTTTTTTCAGTGATTTGCACTCAAAATATAAAACGCCTTACAAAGCCAATTTAGTAATTCTTGTAATTGTTGGATTATTTGCTGCATTTATTCCAGGAGATATAGTTGGTGATATGACAAGTATCGGAACGTTATTCGCATTCGTATTGGTTTGTATTTCCGTTATTATCCTCAGAAAAAAAGAACCAAATATGGTCAGAGAATTTAGAACACCGTTAGTTCCGCTTATTCCTTTATTGGGCGTTGCATCATGCATGTTAATGATGGTTGGATTAGGATGGACAAACTGGTTACGATTAGGTGTTTGGCTAGCGTTAGGGCTTGTGATTTATTTTGTTTATAGCAAGAAAAACAGTAAATTAAACAACCCAAAAAAGTAATTCCGATATCTAATACTTCAAAAAAGCACTAATAATGAACCTTCATTTTTAGTGCTTTTTTCGTTTTTTTTAAATAATTCACAATAACCGCACCTCATTTTTAAATTTTTCCGATATTTGTGTATATGAAAACAACTTGGAACGGTTTATTAGCACACCTTCAGTTTCTTATTAAAAGAAACCCAGAATGAATTTCCCTTTTTTGATTAAATCAGAACGGTAAATAGACAAAATTTTACCTTTCAAACTAGTAATTTTAAACAAAAAAAACATGCCAATATATCATAAACTTGGAGCATTTCCCCAAAAAAGACATACCACTTTCGAAAATCCAAAAGGAGGACTGTATTACGAACAACTTTTCGGAACGGAGGGATTTAGCGGACATTCGTCATTATTATATCACGTTCACCGTCCAACGCAAGTTAAAGAAATTCTCAAATCCTATTCTGTTGAACCCAAAATCGCCATCGGAAATAACATCAAATCATTACTTTTAAAAGGATTTGACCTCAAACCCGAAGCCGATTTTCTAGACAGCCGAAAACCAATGTTGGTCAATAAAGATTGCACCATTGGATTGGCCGCTCCGCAAAAATCATTACGCGATTATTTCTATAAAAATGCCGATGCCGACGAATTGATTTTCATCCACAAAGGAACGGGAACCTTGCGAACAATGATGGGAAATATTCCATTTAAATTTGGCGATTACCTCATTATTCCTCGCGGGATGATTTATCAAATCGATTTTGATTCTTCCGAAAACCGCTTGTTTTATGTAGAATCTTTCGCGCCATTTTACACCCCAAAACGCTATAAAAACGAATCGGGACAACATTTGGAACATTCCCCATTTTGCGAACGCGATTTTATTTTACCAACCGAACTCGAAACGCATGACGAAAAAGGCGATTTCCTTATCAAAGTCAAAAAAGAAGGAATGATTCACGAAATAGTTTATGCCACACATCCATTTGATGTTGTCGGTTGGGACGGCTACAATTTTCCATACGGATTCAGCATTCACAATTTTGAACCGATTACCGGGCGCGTTCACCAACCACCGCCAGTGCATCAAACATTCGAAACAGCCACATTTGTAGTTTGCTCATTCGTTCCAAGATTGTACGATTATCATCCAAAATCAATTCCAGCGCCTTACAATCACAGCAACATTGACAGCGATGAAGTGCTTTATTATGTCGCAGGCGATTTCATGAGCCGAAACAATATCGAACAAGGCCACATTACATTGCACCCAAAAGGAATTCCTCACGGACCAGCTCCTGGCGCAATGGAACGCAGCATCGGACAAACCATCACCGAAGAATTAGCCGTTATGGTGGACACATTTCGACCACTAATGGTGACCGAAGAAGCCATGGGAATCGACGACGGAAAATATTATAAATCCTGGTTAGAATAATTTGGAGCTCATTCCTGCTGTTCGCTATATCCACGCAAAAATGCGTGGGATGCCGCTGCCATCAGGGCTAGGGCAATCCTATAAAAAGTAAATTAATTACAATAAATCACATTAGGTTTTACAAGAATAATGGGTAAAACAATACCTATAAAAAAAACAATATGGCAAAAGAAGTAAAATCCGTTGAATACGGACTAGAAAAAATATTTGAAGGCGCACAAGATTTCCTACCTTTATTAGGAACAGATTATGTAGAGTTCTATGTAGGAAACGCAAAACAATCGGCACATTATTACAAAACTGCTTTTGGTTACCAATCATTGGCCTATGCCGGATTAGAAACAGGCGTAAAAGACAAAGCGTCCTATGTGCTAAAACAAGATAAAATCCGTTTGGTTTTAACCACGCCACTAAACGAAAATTCCCCAATAAACGAACATCTAAAAAAACATGGCGATGGCGTAAAAGTGGTTGCGCTTTGGGTTGAAGACGCCACAAGTGCCTATAACGAAACCATGAAACGTGGCGCCCGTTCTTTTATGGAACCAACCATCGAAAAAGATGAAAGCGGCGAAGTGGTTCGGTCTGGAATTTATACGTATGGCGAAACCGTCCATATTTTTGTAGAACGAAAAAATTATAACGGCGTTTTCTTGCCAGGATACAAACCATGGAAATCTGATTATAATCCAACCGCTGTTGGACTCAAATACATTGATCACATGGTAGGAAATGTTGGCTGGAACGAAATGAATAAGTGGGTAAAATTCTACGAAGATGTAATGGGATTTGTAAATTTTCTTTCCTTTGACGACAAACAAATTCACACCGAATATTCCGCTTTAATGAGCAAAGTTATGTCCAATGGAAATGGACGAATCAAATTTCCAATAAACGAACCTGCCGAAGGAAAAAAACGGTCACAAATAGAAGAATACCTTGATTTTTATGGCGGACCTGGCGTGCAGCACATTGCAATTGCCACCGACGATATTATCAAAACAGTTTCCGAATTGAAAGCACGAGGGGTTGAATTTCTTTCTGCGCCACCGCACGCCTATTATCAAGCAATTCCAGAAAGATTAGGTGTTCACATGGAAATGATGAAGGAAGACATCGCAGAAATCGAGAAATTATCAATTATGGTTGATGCCGATGAAGACGGTTATTTATTACAAATTTTCACAAAACCAGTTGAAGACCGACCAACTTTATTCTATGAAATCATCCAAAGAATGGGCGCAAAAGGTTTTGGCGCAGGAAATTTCAAAGCATTATTTGAATCAATTGAAAGAGAGCAAGAACTTCGAGGAACTTTGTAAAAACCGAAAATTGCCAAATATTTCACAATATTTTCACTCAATACAATCAAAAAATTGCAAAATAAATGTTAAAATTGAACAATCGTTACATTTAATTCAACATTTTGTTTTACATTTGCATATCAAAATGACGGAGTGGTTTCCTGAATTTTATATAAATTTTCATAATTTATAGTTTTTGGTTGGTTAATAGCATAAAAACTCGGTCAATATTTGACTGGGTTTTTTTGTTTTAATACATTTGGAACAGAAATTGTATTAATCAATAATTGCAATTCAACAACTATGAAAAAGATACTTTTATTCTTTTTGTTTTTTATAACACTGGGTTCCGGAACTCAAAAAGGAGATGCTTTTGAAGCCGGCGAATGGCTAAAATTCCGCGTCCATTATGGCATTATCAATGCGGGTTACGCTACATTAGAAACCCAAGAAGCCATTAGAAACAATAAAAAAGTTTTCCACGTTATCGGGAAAGGATATTCAACAGGGTTGTCCCGTTTTTTCTTTAAAGTAGAAGATCTTTACGAAAGTTATTTTGACAAAGCAACAGGAAAACCGTATCAATTTGTCCGAAAAATTAACGAAGGCGGATATACAAAAAATCAAGAAGGATTCTTTAATCAAGAGGCTGATAAAATTCTGGTTAAGGATTATAAAGGAAAAACAGAAAAAACCATTTCCATTCCAAACAACACACAAGACATCGTTTCTACATTTTATTACTTACGAAATTATCCCAATGTTGACAACATGAAAGTGGGCGAATCCATAGCAATCGATATGTTTTTTGACGACGAAACAACGAAGTTTAAGCTAAAATTTTTAGGTCGAGAGAATATAAACACTAAATTTGGAACCATATCAACAATGATATTCAGACCTCTAGTGCAATCTGGAAGAATTTTCAAAGAAGAAGAAAGTCTTACGGTTTGGATTTCCGATGATGCCAATAAAATACCAATACGAATCAAAGCCAGTCTAGTTGTAGGGTCTATAAAGGCTGACTTAGACGGTTTTAAGGGGTTAAAACACTCCTTTGTAGTAAAAGCAAAACCCTAATGAACGAAAGCAAAATTTCAAAAGAAATTCTAGAACAGCTAGAAAATAAATTTCAAAGTATTAATCAAAATACCGAAACCCATCTGGAAGGATTGCTTTGGGCGAAACCAATTACCTATTGGGATTATATTCAAACCGATGCGCTTTTGAACCTTCAAACGCAACGAACGACCTTGCCCGACGAAATGGTTTTTATTATGTACCATCAAGTAAATGAATTGTTGTTTAAAATGATTCTTTGGGAAATCACTCAAATCTCCGAAAATTTAAAATTGGAAACCTCCTTTTTTACCGAAAGATTGACAAGAATTAGCCGCTATTTTGACATGTTAACCACTTCTTTCGACATCATGGGCGACGGAATGGAGGTTGAACAATACATGAAATTTAGAAACACACTAACACCCGCAAGTGGCTTTCAAAGTGCTCAATACCGCTTAATCGAATTTGCATCTACCGATTTGATAAATCTAATTGATTACCGTTTTCGAACTACAATTGACAGAAATACGCCCTACGAACACGCCTTAAATCATTTGTATTGGCAGGCCGCTGGGAAAGACTATAAAACAGGAAAAAAATCGTTTCTTTTGGAAGAATTTGAACGAAAATACAAAGCGACTTTCCTGGATTATATGGAAAAATACAATACCATCAATATTTGGCAAAAATTCAAACAGTTGCCCGAAAAAGCCCAACAAAACAAGGAATTACGAAACGCCATGCGCCATTATGACCATACCGTAAACATTACTTGGGTAATGGGCCATTTGAACGCAGCAAAAAAATACATCGAAAGCCAAGGTTCTGGCGAAGCAACCGGCGGAAGCGATTGGAAAAAATACCTGCATCCAAAATACCAAAGGAGAATATTTTTTCCCGAATTATGGAGCGAAGAGGAATTAAAAAACTGGGGGGAAGAAAAAGAATAGTTTCCCAAAAAAGAAAAAAATTTGAAAAGAATAGCCCTATTTCTTATCGTTTTTTTGACATTGGTTTCTTGCAATAAATCCAAAGAAATCAAAATCAAACCCGAACCCATTGTATTTGAGTTTGGATACAGACTCAACGACTATATTGTGCTTAGGGATACGATTCACGATGGCGATACGTTCGGAAGTATTTTGTCCAAACAAAACATCGGCGATAAACAAATTTATGACATTGTAGAAAAAGTAAAAGACACGTTCGATGTGCGAATTGTTCGAACAGAAAAACCCTACACGATGCTTTTGTCAAAAGACAAATCCAAAAAACTACAAGCGTTTATTTATCAACCTGATCGTTTGAGTTATTATATAATTGATTTTAAGGATTCCATTATTGCCCGAAAAAAAATAAAACCCGTTACCATTAGACGCAGAACTATCGCAGGAGAATTAAATGGGTCGCTTTCGGAAACCTTAGAAAAACAAAAAGTAGAAGGCGCTTTGGCCACTAGAATATCTAAAATTTATGCTTGGTCCATTGATTTTTTTAAGCTTCAAAAAGGAGATAAATTTGGAATCACATTTACGGAACGATTTATAAATGATAGTATTTATGATGGAGTTGATAGCCTCGAAGCCGCTTTTTTTGAATACAAAGGAAAAATGATTTATGCCTTTCCATTTGTTCAAAATCAACAATCGAGTAAAATTGAATACTTTGATGAGGAAGGAAAAGCGTTGAAGAATTTTTTCCTAAAAGCGCCTTTGAAATTTGTAAATATTACCTCGCGATACGCGAAAAACCGATTTCATCCCGTTCAAATGATATGGAAAGCCCACAAAGGAACCGATTATGCCGCGCCTCAAGGATCGCCAATTATGACAACCGCAAACGGTGTTGTAGAACAAACGGGTTTTACAGCAGGAAACGGTAATTTTGTCAAAGTGAAACACGACAGAACCTATTCGACCCAATATTTACACATGTCTAGAATACTTGTAAAACGCGGACAACATGTAACGCAAGGTCAAACCATAGGAAAAGTGGGAAGTACCGGTTTGGCAACAGGCCCGCACGTTTGTTATCGATTTTGGAAAAATGGGGTACAAGTTGACGCCTTGCGACTCAAACTTCCCAATTCGAGCCCGATGAATCCGGCCTATAAATCACGATTTATGGTGCAAATGCTTCCATTAAAAAAGGAATTAGATAGCGTAGCATCATTAAAATATAAAAAAACAAATCAACGAAAATAAGTCATGGCATTACCAAAAATAAATCCGACCAAAACAAACGCTTGGCAACAATTAGAAAATCATTTTCTAGAAATGAAAACCGTTTCTATGCCAGAATTATTTCAAAATGATAAGGAAAGAGCCGAAAAATTTCATTTGCAATGGGACGATTTTTTAGTTGATTATTCTAAAAATAAAATCAATCAGGAAACGGTTAATTTGCTTTTGAAATTGGCCGATGAGGTTCAATTGAAAGCCGCCATTTCCAGTTATTTTGGTGGAGATGCAATCAATCAAACGGAAAACAGAGCTGTTCTTCATATGGCGTTGCGTGCACAAGAAACCGCGTCGTATTTAGTAGACGGAAAAAATGTAATGCCCGAGATTTTTGAAGTAAAAAACAAAATCAAACAATTTACCAACGAAGTTTTGAATGGCGACAGAAAAGGATTTACCGGAAAACCTTTTACCGATATCGTAAACATAGGAATTGGCGGTTCGGATTTAGGGCCCGCAATGGTTGTTGAAGCTTTGCAGTTCTATAAAAATCATTTAAATGTTCATTTTGTTTCCAATGTTGATGGCGACCATGTGAATGAAATTATCAAAAAACTAAATCCAGAAACAACCCTTTTTGTTATTGTTTCCAAAACATTTACGACCCAAGAAACATTAACCAATTCGAAAACGATTCGAACGTGGTTTTTAAAATCGGCAACACAAAACGACGTTGCCAAACATTTTGTGGCCGTTTCTACGAATATTCAAAAAGTAACCGATTTTGGAATAAACCCTGAGAATGTTTTTCCAATGTGGGATTGGGTTGGCGGCCGTTTTTCTTTGTGGAGCGCTGTTGGATTATCTATAAGTTTGGCCGTTGGATACGAAAATTTTGATGGCCTTTTGAAAGGCGCAAACAAAATGGACAACCATTTTCAAACCACCTCTTTCGACAAAAACATTCCTGTAATTCTCGCTTTATTGAGTATTTGGTATAACAATTTTTTCGGAGCAGAAAGTGAAGCCTTAATTCCGTATACACAATATTTGCAAAAATTAGCGCCCTATTTGCAACAAGGAATCATGGAAAGCAACGGAAAAAGCATCGGAAGAGACGGAAAACCAGTTGATTATCAAACGGGAACCATTATTTGGGGCGAACCCGGAACCAATTCGCAACACGCCTTTTTTCAATTAATTCACCAAGGAACCAAATTAATTCCGACCGATTTCATTGGATTTGTAAAACCACTTTATGGCGACAAAGACCATCATGATAAATTAATGTCTAATTTCTTTGCGCAAACCGAAGCGCTTTTGAACGGAAAAACCGAAGCACAAGTAAAATCCGAATTCGAAAAACAAGGAATTACCTCCGAAAAAGCCGCTTTTTTGTTGCCTTTCAAAGTATTCGAAGGAAATAAACCCACCAACACGCTTTTGATTCAAAAACTGACGCCCGAAACTCTTGGTTCGTTGGTTGCTTTGTACGAACATAAAATATTTGTACAAGGAATTATTTGGAATATTTTCAGTTATGACCAATGGGGAGTTGAATTAGGAAAGCAACTAGCGTCGTCTATTTTGGAAGAAATCCATTCGAATAGTTTGAAAAATCATGATAGTTCGACCGAGATGTTATTAAAAAAATACCTTAAGATATAACCAAATAGGATTGCCGTTTAAAATCAAAACGGAAGTTTAATCTATTACTTTTTTATTATATTTGTTTTCAATCAATCAAAAATTAAAACTATGGAATTATATACTATTCTTCAAAAAGCACATTCTGGATTGGCCTATTTAGCACTTTTAATGCTCGTTATTGTTGTTGCAAACGCGTTAATTGGCGTTTTTTCTAAGAAAGAATTTACCGAAAAAGATCGAAAAATTGCGCTTTTTGGACTTATTGCCACTCATGTCCAATTGCTATTTGGATTAATTTTATATTTTGTTTCCCCTTTAGGATTTAAATCTTTAGGCGAAATGTCAGATAAAGCACTACGATTGACGTCTTTGGAACATCCTTTTATCAATATCTTGGCCATCGCATTAATAACAATCGGTTGGTCAAAACACAAGAAAATTGCGGAAAGCACTTCGAAATTTAAAACATTTGCCGTTTTTTATGGCGTAGGATTACTTTTAATTTTAATCAGAATTCCATGGAGTTTATGGTTGTGTAAGCAATAATCCAATTATTGGAGTACATCCAAAAAAACGCATAGTATGAAAAAAAAATCCGCCATTCAATATCTTTTTGTTGCCCTATTTTTTTTGTCAGGAATTTCTGTTTTCGCCCAAGCTAAAGTAAAATCGCAGCAGTCAAAAACAATTCAAGACACGACCAAAAAAAGTAGCGCCCTAATTGATAGCACCAAAATAAATCTAAATTTTAAATACAAATCATTCAAAAACAAAGCGCACGCCTCCTATTATGCCAATAAATTCAACGGAAAAAAAACAGCAAGTGGCGCCCGATTTGACAATAACAAATACACTGCCGCACACCGAAAATTACCCTTCGGAACAATACTTCGAATCACAAATGAAGAAAACAAAAAATCAGTAATAGTAGTAGTTACCGATCGCGGACCGTTCTCAAGAGGAAGAGAAATCGACCTTACAAAACGCGCTTTTATGGACATTGCGCAAAATAAAAACAGCGGCACTTTAAAAGTAACTATCGAAATTGTCGAAAAACAATAGCGACGGTTATTTCCCCCATTTCGAATACGGATTTTGAGACAAAAAAGCATTATAAAACCGCTCGTCATTCGTCACTTCTTCACCAATCCAAGTCGGTTTTTCAAACGATTCGGTTTCCGAACCAAGTTCTACCTCGGCCATAATTAAACCCGAATTTTCGCCATAAAATTCATCCACCTCAAAAACATGTTGTCCCACTTTTACCTCAAATCGCATTTTTGAAATCACCCCGCTTTCACACAAATCCAAAAGCGCTTTTGCCTCCGCGACAGGAATTTCTTTTTCCCACTCAAAACGCGACATTCCCGATTGATTTCCCTTGCCTTTAATCGTCAAAAACCCTTTTTCACCCTTAATCCGAACCCGAACCGTCCGCTCAGGATTCGAATTCAAATAGCCTTGCGCAATCTGATTTTTTGCAAAAGCCAATACTTTATAAGCATCGGAAGTAACCAAAAACTTTCGTTCAATTTCTATCATTTTTCTTTTTTTGGAGCTATTTCCAGCTTTCCGCTATATCCACGTGA
Source organism: uncultured Bacteroidota bacterium (assembly GCA_903839195.1). Classification (GTDB taxonomy): domain Bacteria; phylum Bacteroidota; class Bacteroidia; order Flavobacteriales; family Flavobacteriaceae; genus Flavobacterium. The sequence continues at coordinate 57,012 of CAIMBK010000042.1, forward strand.
TTGCTTCGTCACTCGCAATGACGCGGGATGCCGCTGCAACCTGGGCTAGTTCGATTTCCAAATGTACCAAATCTTTTCCAAACCGAATTTCTTTTATTCAAACAAAAAACGATTAGAATTTAATTATTAGACACAAAAAAACCGATAGTAAACTACCGGTTTAATTTATAAAATAGCTACTTTTTTAATCAATTTCAGAAACACGCAACGTGTTTACCATTCCTTTGTCAACAATTGGCATAGCCGCAAGGTTAATCAACATATCGCCTTTTTCAACACAGCCTTCGTTTTTAGCAATCATATTGATATCTACAATTGTATCGTCGGTACTTTCAAATCTGTCGTAGAAAAACGATTTAACGCCCCAAAGCAAATTCAATTGCGTCAGGATTCTTCGGTTGGAAGTAAATACCAAAATATGTGCTTTTGGTCGCCATGCTGAAATTTGAAAAGCCGTATAACCACTGTTGGTTAAAGTGCTAATCGCTTTGGCATTAATTGCATTGGCCATTTGCGCCGCATGTTGGCAAATTGTTTTAGTAATGTATCGTTTTGTTTTGATTTGGGGTGTGTTTTGAGGCACTTGAATAAGAGATGAATCTTCGACGGCTTCAATAATTTGGGTCATTCTTTCAATTACTTGAACCGGATAATTTCCGACCGAAGTTTCGCCAGAAAGCATTACCGCATCGGCGCCATCCATTACGGAATTGGCCACATCATTTACTTCCGCACGCGTTGGCGTAAGGCTTGTAATCATGGTTTCCATCATTTGCGTAGCGATAATTACAGGAATTCGCGCTGTTTTTGCTCGGTGAACCAATTGTTTTTGAATAAGCGGAACTTCATGCGCTGGAACCTCAACACCCAAGTCGCCACGAGCTACCATCAATCCATCACAATGGGCAACAATCGTATCGATATTGGCCACGCCTTCTGGTTTTTCAATTTTAGCAATAACGGGAATTTTATGACCCGAATGTTTGGCAATCAAATCGTTTAATTCCATCAAATCTTCGGCAGTTCTAACGAAAGAAAGCGCAATCCAATCGACTTTTTGCTCAATTGCAAACAAAGCATCACGAATGTCTTTTTCGGTTAAAGCAGGCAAAGAAACTTTTGTGTTTGGAAGGTTAACGCCTTTTTTTGATTTCAAAGGACCGCCTTGAATCACTTTACAAACTACTTCTGAAGTCCGATTCGTTTCCACGGCTTCAAAAATTAATTTTCCATCATCAAGCAGGATTAGTTCTCCTGGATTCACGTCTTTTGGAAATTCTTTATAATTCATATACACTCTTTGCGCCGTTCCGATAACATCTTCTGCGGTTTGGAAAGTAATCAAATCGCCGTCATTTACAACAACATCTTCCGTCATCACACCAACACGAAGTTTTGGCCCTTGTAAATCGCCTAAAATGGCGGTTGTATAACCAAATTCGTCGTTTAATCCTCGAATTAAATCAATTTTTGATTTTACATCTTCGTAATCAGCATGCGAAAAATTTACTCGGAAAACGTTTACTCCGGCATCAATCATGTTTTTCAAAACTTCTTTTGAACTACAAGCAGGCCCTAGCGTGGCAACTATTTTTGTTTTTTTGTTTGTTGACATTGGTATTAAAAAATTAAATTGTTTTTTGATTTTATTGTACTTGTTTCAACCGAATAGGCGGCTGACAAACTTCGTATGGAATTGATTTTTTTGATAATTTCTGTGGATGCCATTTCGGAGTTTTCAATTTTTAGGAAAAAATCTACTTTTTTCATTTCTGGCAAAAGAAACACTTTGGTTGCCACATTCATCATGGTGTTTTCAAATAGATTTTGCTTTATTTCTTGATTATTAAGGACAACTTCGTTTTTGTTTTGAATCAAATTCCAGCAACTATCTTTTTCTATATTTTCGAAAAAAAACCTCGAAAAAAAAGTAGTTCCTTCTTTAATGTTGATTTGAATTTCGTTTTTGTTTTTACTTAATAAAACAGGCAATTTTTGATTTATAAAATAGGCCAATCGATAATCTTCTAAGGAAGTATGAATAGCAATAAGCTCATAATCAACCTCGTCAAATTCCTCAAAATGTAATCGATGAATCGCCATTTCAAATAAATTAAGTCGTAAATATAGTATTTCTAATTAATAATCAATAGCCAAATGCAGTATGAAATCGATAATTTAGTAACGAAAACGATATAGCTGATTGAATTTTAGGTATTATTTCTGTCCATTTTTTCTTGAAACGCAAAATAAGCTCTTTGGGAGGCTTTTTCTTCTGCTTTCTTTTTAGACGAAGCTCGGGCTTTTGCAATAACGCGATCATCGATGCTCAGTTTCACGCCAAACAATCGTTCGCCGCTACTATCATTGTCTTCATAAACATCATAATGAAATTTTTTCTTCTCTTTTTGACACCATTCAATCAATAAACTTTTGTAGCTGATTACTTTGCCTTCGAGTTTTGCAATATCAACATAAGGAATAATCACCCTTTTTTGAATAAATTTCTCACAATACGAATAACCTCTATCGGTATAAATCGCGCCAACAAGGGCTTCGAAAAGATTGCCGTGAATGTTTTCGCCAAAATGTTGCACGGGAACTTTGCTTTCAATAAATTGAATTAAATTCAAATCCCTCCCCAATTCATTTAAGTGTTCGCGACTGACAATTTTGGACCGCATTTTGGTTAAATAACCTTCATCGCCGGCGGGTGCTTCGTTAAAAAGATGGGCCGCAATTACGGAACTTATGATGGAATCGCCTAAAAACTCTAAGCGTTCATAATTTATCGGATTTCCAACACTGTCCAATTTACTTGTTGACCGATGCGTGAATCCTTTTTTGTAAAAAGTTAGATTTATTGGTTCAAAACTAAGAATTTTTTGAAGTGTATCAAAAAAAATCCCGTCTTCATGAGAACGGGATTTCTGAAATATTTTTTTGATAATATTCATAAATGAAAATTAGTTTTCCAATTTTTTTACCAAAACACAAGCATTGTGTCCGCCAAAGCCAAACGTATTACTCATCAACACTTTTACGTCTCTTTTTTGAGGAACATTAAACGTAAAATTCAATTTACCATCAATGTCTTCATCATCGGTAAAATGATTTATCGTTGGAGGAATTATTCCGTTTTGAATCGCAAGAATCGACGAAATCGTTTCTACCGCACCAGCAGCGCCCAATAAATGACCCGTCATCGACTTAGTCGAATTCAGGTTCATGGAATAAGCGTGGTCACCAAAAACGTGAAGAATGGCTTTGCTTTCGGCAATGTCGCCAAGTGGTGTTGAAGTTCCGTGCATGTTCACACCATCTACGTCGGTTGGTTTCAAACCCGCATCGCGCAAACAGTTAAACATTACATTTTTTGCCCCCAATCCTTCTGGATGTGGCGCTGTAATATGATAAGCATCTGCTGACATTCCGCCTCCGCCAATTTCGCAATAAATTTTTGCGCCTCGGGCTTTTGCGTGTTCATATTCTTCTAGAATTAATGCTCCAGCACCTTCGCCAAGTACAAATCCGTCACGGTCTTTGTCCATTGGTCTTGAAGCCGTTTTTGGATCGTCATTTCGAGTTGATAAAGCATGCATCGCATTGAAACCACCCATTCCAGCAATGGTTACGGCGGCTTCAGAACCTCCAGTTACCATTACATCGGCGTGACCCAAACGAATATAATTGAAAGCATCAATAATTGCATTTGTAGAGGAAGCACAAGCGGAAACCGTTCCAAAATTTGGACCTCGGAATCCATATTTTATAGAAATATGCCCACAAGCAATATCTCCAATCATTTTAGGAATAAAAAATGGATTAAATCGTGGTGTTCCGTCTCCGGCAGCAAAATTTAAAACTTCAATTTGAAAAGTTTCCAATCCGCCAATTCCAGAACCCCAAATAACGCCTGCGCGGTCTTTGTCTAATTTTTCCATATCAAAATTGGCGTCGTTCATTGCTTCATCGGAAGAAACCATGGCATATTGCGCATAACGGTCCATTTTTCTGGCCTCTTTTCGATCCATAAAATTTTCAACATCAAAATTTTTCAATTCGCAAGCAAACTGTGTTTTGAATTTTGAAGCATCAAAATAGGTAATTGGGGCAGCGCCGCTAATTCCATTAATTAAGCCATTCCAATATTCTTGAACAGTATTTCCAATTGGAGTAAGCGCACCTAAACCAGTAACTACAACTCGCCTTAATTCCATAAAGTGTCCTTTTTAGTTATAAATTTAAACAAATAATACCTATGCTTTCTTCTATGTATAAATCATAAAAAGACATAGGTATTACAGTAAAATATAGTAAAGATTGAAAGAAATCAATCGTTTTTTAATTTTATAAAAATAATAACACCCGCAAACACTAGGGCTGCGGGTGCATAAGTATTATTTTTTTGCTTCTTCGATGTAAGAAATTGCTTGTCCTACAGTAGCAATGTTTTCTGCTTGGTCATCTGGAATCTGGATATCAAATTCTTTTTCAAACTCCATAATAAGCTCAACAGTGTCTAATGAATCTGCTCCTAGATCGTTTGTGAAGCTAGCTTCTGTTACAACTTCGTTTTCGTCAACGCCTAATTTGTCTACGATAATCGCTTTAACTCTTGATGCAATGTCTGACATAATATTTAATTTTAAAATTTAAATTGGTTGCAAAAATAAAAAACTTTATTTTAAATTCACGATTTACTTCATAAAAGTGTCAACGAAATTAAAAAAAATAATTAATAAAGGATTGAAAAATCTATTTATTATCATTTTTTATCCCTTTTTTTGTAGTTCGAAATACAACAACAAATGAAAAATATTGTGCTTTTTGCCTCTGGTTCGGGAACAAATGTCGAAAATTGCATTCGCTATTTCCAAAATAGTTCGGTTGCAAAAGTGGTGGCTGTTTTTTCTAACAATCCAAATGCTAAAGTTTTAGAACGAGCAAAAACGTATGAAATTCCGTCGGTTGTTTTTTCAAAGGAAGCACTTTCGTCGGAAGAATTACTCCTGAAAATCAAAGGGTTTCAGCCCGATTTGATTGTTTTGGCGGGATTTTTATTGCGTTTCCCAGAAAACATTATTACCAGTTATCCCAATAAAATTATCAATATTCATCCCGCGTTATTACCCAAATATGGCGGAAAAGGAATGTACGGAATGAACGTTCATCGTGCGGTTATTGAAAATAAAGAACCCGAAACAGGCATTACGATTCATTTTGTAAATGAACATTATGACGAAGGAAATATCATTTTTCAAAAAAAAGTCTCTTTAGCAGGAAACGAATCGCCCGAAGACGTTGCCGAAAAAGTACACGAACTCGAACAAACCCATTTCCCAGCAATTATTGAAAAACTCCTAAACACTAAATCCTAAATCCCAAATCAAAAAATGGAACATCAAGTACACATTTATACCGACGGCGCTGCAAAGGGGAATCCAGGTCCTGGTGGCTATGGCGTGGTTATGGAATGGGTGGGGAAACCGTATCGAAAAGAGTTTTTTGAAGGCTTCCGATTGACAACGAATAACCGGATGGAATTATTGGCTGTAATTGTGGGCCTCGAAAAACTAAAAACCCCAAACACGAAAGTGCTGGTGGTTTCGGATTCGAAATATGTGGTGGATTCTGTCGAAAAAAAATGGGTTTTGGGTTGGGAAAAAAAAGGATTCGCCGACAGAAAAAACCCCGATTTATGGAAACGGTTTTTGATTATTTACCGAAAACACCAAGTGGATTTTAAGTGGATAAAAGGCCATAATAACCACTCTCAAAACGAACGCTGCGATGAATTAGCCGTCATGGCGTCTCTGCAAAAGGAACTTTCTGTGGATGCTTTTTATGAGAAAGAGGAGGCGAAACTTTTATAATAACTTTCCACCTCACGCCTTTTGCAACTCTGCAACTAAAAACTTATCTTTGCCCTTTAATTAGAGATTGCTTCAAATCTCGCAATGA
>CAIMBK010000043.1 GCA_903839195.1 uncultured Bacteroidota bacterium
CGTGTTTTTAAAAATTAAATGACCTACTTTACTAATTTTTTACAACTCTAGAACTTGATGTTACTCCTGCAATTGTTGTTTTAATGATATACACACCGCTATTTAATGAAGCAATATCGATAGTTTGTTGCGTGTTATTTGGTTTTGAAGAAATCACTTCTTGTCCCAACACATTGTATAATGAAATTGCCTCAATCAATTTATCCGATGAAATGGTAATCAAATCATTCGCTGGATTAGGAAAAATATTGATTTTATCGTTTGAAAAGTTTTGTAGTGATAAATTTGTATTCAGTTTTACATCATCAAAATAATAGCTCTCTCCTGCTCCATTGTTATTAAAATTAAAGAAAAACACCACTCTTTTGTAACTATTTGCATTTACAATTCCTGGAAAATTAAAAGTTAATTCTTCCCAAGCATTGGCAACCGTATTAACGACATCTATTTCTCTTGTCAAGTTTGCAGCTTGATTTTCTATTTTCAACTTCATTACAACACCAGCTATTGGTGACCAAACTTTCATTTTAATACTATTATAAGTAGAAAAATCTATTGCGGAGCCTAATTCCAAATAAGAGCAAGCCCAAGCTACTCCAGGAATGTTCTTAGTGATTTTTCCAACGTTTGCCGAAGTATTTATCCCAGAAGAATCTGGATTCGCTATTTTTGTTCCAACAGCGGAGTTTGAATTTAAAAAATTGTAAAAAACAACAGTAGATTCAAAATCCAATGGGAATTCCGGTTTTATAACTTGTGAACCAAATGTTATATTATCAAAATAGCAAACATTATTAGTGGTTCTGGTTTGAAAATCTGGGAAAATGATAATTTGATCATTCGTTTCACCAATTTTACCAGAAAAATCAAAAGTCAATTCTTCCCACTGATTAATCAACGTATTAGGTACTTTAATTTCTCCCGTTGAACCATTTGTTGCTGTAGCAAACTTAATTCCCACATCGCTAATAACCGATTTGTATACCATTATTTTAACCGTGCAATTCGACGTAGTGATTGTGTAAGCTCCAAAAGGTGAAGCTCCTGTGGGATTTGATGCAGGATGAATGTTTTCAACTCCCGCCCAAGGCGCTCCGATTATGAGTGGCGTTAATTTTGCAACCGTAGCCGAAGTATTAATTCCTGATGGGAAAGGATTTGCGATAATTTCCAATGGAGCTGGCGGCGTTCCGTTTTCGAAAGTATTCCATGTCCATGTTGCGCCATTTCCTGATGTTTCAAAATTAATGGGTCCGTTTTGAGCATATCCTATAGAACAAAGCGCCATAAAATATATAATTGTAATTTTTTTCATATTATTTTTTTAATTTATTCAAAGATAATCTTCAAGTAGTGATAATTCATAATAATATTAGAAACAAAAACTATACAACTGAAAAATAAATAAGAATATCGCTAAAAGACCTAATCCATAACGATTAAACAACTCTTAAGATTAAATTTAGGTATTATATTATCTAGATGTAATGGAAATGTTGTGGTTTTCTATTTCGTTTTCGTAATAAAAGTAAAATTGCTGTTTTTTGTATTTAAAAGATGTGAATTATATCCTAAAAAAATAAATAAAGTTGCTGCTTTTCGATGCAATTTCTCTGATGAGAATTAATTACCTTTGCAAACTATTCAATTATTACATATGATTTCAAAAGAAATTAATTCCATTGATCCAAAGAAAAATATCATTATAAAAGGCGCTCAAGTTCATAATTTGAAGAATCTTGATGTTGTTATTCCTCGAAATAAATTGGTGGTAATTACGGGTTTATCTGGATCTGGCAAATCAAGTTTGGCTTTTGATACTTTATATGCTGAAGGACAACGAAGATATGTGGAAAGTTTATCCTCCTACGCACGTCAATTTCTTGGACGATTAGACAAGCCAAAAGTGGAATACATTAAAGGAATTGCACCCGCAATTGCTATTGAACAGAAAGTAAACACAACAAATGCGCGCTCAACTGTTGGAACTTCGACTGAAATTTATGATTATTTAAAACTACTTTTTGCTCGAATCGGAAAAACCTATTCGCCTATTTCAGGTCAAGAAGTTAAGAAAAATACGGTTACCGATGTCATTAACCAAGTCAAATCATTTGAAATTGCAAGCAAATGGCTTCTTCTAGCGCCTATTCATCTTGAAAAGGGAAGAGTGCTCGAAAACAAACTTAAAGCGTTGTTACAGCAAGGTTTTGCTCGAATTTTAGTTAATAATGAAATGATTCGTTTGGATGAAATAGAAAGCCATTCGCTTGACAATAAAGATATATTGTTAATCATTGACCGAATTGTTGTGGCAGAAGAAGAAGAATTCTACAACAGACTTTCTGATGCGATTCAAACCGCTTTTTATGAAGGAAAAGGGATTTGTTTTTTGCAAGAAATTGCCACACAAAACCGACTAACATTTAGCAATAATTTTGAATTGGATGGAATTTCATTCTTGGAGCCCAACGTGCATTTATTTAGTTTTAATAATCCTTATGGCGCATGTCCAGTTTGCGAAGGCTATGGAAACGTAATTGGAATTGATGAAGAATTGGTGGTGCCAAATACGGCTTTATCCATCTATGAAAATGCAATATACGCGTGGCGTGGCGAAAGTATGAGTTGGTATCGGGATGAATTGGTGAATAATGCCTACAAATTTGATTTTCCTATTCACAAACCCTATTTCGAACTTTCGGAAGCACAAAAAGAATTGCTTTGGAAAGGAAATAGCTTTTTTACGGGACTGACTAATTTTTTCAAGGAATTGGAAGAAAAAAATTATAAAATCCAAAATCGCGTCATGTTATCCAGATACCGTGGCAAAACAAAATGCCATTCCTGCAAAGGAAAACGCCTACGAAAAGAAGCTTGTTTTGTGAAAATAAATGAAAAAACCATTTCTGATTTAGTTGATTTGCCAATAAAAAAACTAGCCGTTTTCTTTGAAACTATTTCACTTTCGGATTATGATCAAACCATTGCCAAACGATTACTTTTAGAAATCAATAGCCGATTAAAATTCCTTATTGACGTCGGATTGGAGTATTTGACCTTGAATAGAAATTCCGCAACCCTTTCAGGTGGGGAATCACAGCGAATTAATCTTGCCACATCGCTTGGTAGCAGTTTGGTGGGTTCGATGTATATTTTAGACGAACCCAGTATCGGTTTGCACCCAAAAGATACCGAACGATTGATTAAAGTATTGCTTTCGCTTCGCGATATAGGAAATACAGTAATTGTGGTAGAACACGACGAAGACATCATGAAAGCTGCCGATATGATTATCGATATTGGTCCCGAAGCTGGAACCCATGGTGGCGAATTAGTGGCGCAAGGTAGTTTTTCTGAAATCTTACAATCTTCTTCTTTAACTTCCCAATATTTGAATGGTGAATTAAAAATTGAAGTACCAAGAATTCGACGAAAATGGAGCAATTATATCGAAATATTAGGCGCTCGTGAAAATAATTTACAAAATGTGGATGTCAAATTTCCATTGGAAGTTTTAACCGTAATTACCGGAGTTTCAGGAAGTGGAAAAAGTACGCTTGTTAAAAAGATTTTGTTTCCTGCGATGCAAAAAAAGCTAGACGGAATCGGTGAAAAAGCGGGTCAATTTACTGAAATGCAAGGTTATTATCACAAAATACACCACATTGAATACATCGATCAAAATCCAATTGGAAGAAGTTCCCGTTCAAATCCAGTCACATATATAAAGGCTTATGATGATATTAGAGAATTATTTGCCAAAGAAAAATTATCAAAAATCAGAGGCTATCTTCCAAAACATTTTTCATTTAATGTGGATGGTGGAAGATGCGAAACTTGCAAAGGCGAAGGTTCAATAAATGTTGAAATGGTTTTTATGGCCGATGTTCAATTGCCTTGCGAAGCCTGTAATGGAAAGCGTTTTCAGAAAGAAGTGCTCGAAATTACTTTTGAAGGAAGAAACATTGACAACATCTTGACAATGACCGTTGATGATGCCTTGGCCTTTTTCAAAACAACCAATCAGAATAAAATTATCCAAAAAATTCAGCCACTTCAAGATGTTGGTTTGGGATATGTTCAATTGGGACAATCGTCTTCTACCCTCTCTGGCGGTGAAGCACAGCGGATAAAATTGGCTTCCTTTCTAGTTAAAGGGACAACCAAAGAAAAAGCCTTGTTTATTTTTGATGAACCAACAACGGGTTTGCATTTTCACGATATCAAAAAACTATTGACTTCTTTTGATGCTTTAATCGATAAAGGTCATTCGATAATTGTAATTGAACACAATTTAGACATGATAAAATGTGCCGATTTTATTATCGATTTAGGTCCTGAAGGTGGCGAAAATGGTGGGAAAATACTAGCCGTTGGAACACCAGAAGAAATCGTTAAAAACAAAAAATCAATTACGGGAACTTATTTAAAAGAGAAATTGTAAACGGAATTAATCAACAATGATTTTCTTGGTGATTTTTTTATCATTGGATTCCAAAACTACAAGATAAATGCCTTTTTCAAAATCAGATAAATTAATTTGTTCAATTTGTTTTGCCTTTTGAAAGGTTTGAAATAAAACTGTTTTTCCTTGCAAATCAATTAATTTAATCGAATAATCAGCCGCTATTAAAGTTCCTTTATTAATATTGAGAAACGATTTTGTAGGATTTGGAAAAAAACCAACTTGAAAATCCGATTGATAACTATTCGAATCTAAGGAAGTATCCAAAATTGAAAAATGCAACATTGACCCAATTGCAGCTTTGGCAACATTATAGACATAGTTTGGATCCATATTAATCAATAAATCTGTTGCGGTATGTTTATGAGTCGTTTCATTGGTTTCGAAAAAACCCGTGATAACTTCATTATTACTCTGAAAAGACATATAATCCGAGGCATAGGCATAACTTAAAAGCGCGTTTAAAGGCGAATACAAACCAACACAAGTAATTAGTTCGTTCGTAAATGTATTAGAAGCCGCATTATTGCTTGTTGGAGATGATGTGTCGCGCTCGCATGTAATTGTATTGTTTACCATTCCTGCAACGCCACCCACTTCGTCTATATTGAACAAAAGTCGAATGTCCATTTTTGGGGTAGTTCCATTTACAATGGTAGAAACATAATGTTGACTTCCCGCCAAACCGTCTTCTTCGCCACTGAAATTTATAAATTTTATGGAATATTCGGTTGGAACATTTTGCAGCAAACGCGCCACTTCCAGAATCGAAACCACGCCACTACCATTGTCATTAGTTCCCGTTCCTCCTATTGAATCATAATGCCCGTCAATTATCACAAATTTATTTGGATATAAAGTTCCGATTTTTGTTACAATTAGATTTTTACAAACCGCTTGCGAACCCTGATACGTATATGAATCTTCAACCATTTGACTGGTTGTATAACCATAACTTAAATATTTGTTTTTCAACCAAGTGAAGGTATTTTCAAGTGAAACCGTACCGCGTCTTTTTAGTCCAAGCGCTTCGTATTCGGTCAAATTGGTTAGAATATTTGAACTCGAACATTGATTTACAATTGCCGCATAAGAAGCATTAAATGTTTGGGAATGAGTAATATTGCAGAAAAATAACAGAAAGAAAATTATAAAAAAACGGAGCTGAAATAATCTCATTGTGAAACTAATTTTATTTGGTGGCAAATATAATAAAACAACTATTATTTATCGATTTTATGAAGTAAAAATTGATATTATTAAATTTACGAAATAGGTAAAATACCGACTAATTGTTTTGTAAGGTTTTCTCTAGAATAATTTTGTAATCCAACAGCATTCGAGGATAAATTTCCTTCTAAAAATTCTTTGAAATAGTTTTCGACGGTGCTTTTAAGTTTTTCTTTTTCGTCATAATTCACAAAAATCCCCGTGTTGGTTTCTTTTAATATTTTTGAAAAATCAGCTCCTTCAGGTCCAATCCCGATTATTGGTCGTTCGGAAACCATGTATTCAAATAATTTTCCTGGAATAATACTTTTTGTTTCTTCCGAATTGATTTCAATTAACAACAAAACCTGCGATTTTCGCTGCTGTTCAAGCGCTTCACGGTGCGAAACATAACCTAAATTATTAATATATTTTGAAAGTCCGAAATCGTGAATCGAATCTAAAACATCCGGACTTAAGGCGCCGATAAGTTTCAACTCAAAATTAGCTTCAAAAAGCGGGTTTTCATAAATTAATTCAGACAAACATTGCCACAAAAACTTCGGATTTCGTTCGGAAAGCAAAGAGCCAATGTGGGCCAAAGAAAATTTGGAATCTAGTTTTTGTTTTCCAATGTTTTCAATATCATAACCATTGGTAATCACTTGAATGGGTTTGCTGGTAATCGATTGGAATTCCGTTTTGGTGGATTCGCTGGTAACAATAATTACATCGGCCGAATTCAAAACTTGATGTTCTAGTTTTTTATGTTTATGAGCCGCAAATGAGGATAATTTCAAAGCTTTATGATACCCAATCGTTGTCCAAGGATCCCGAAAATCGGCAAGCCAATTGATGTTGCATTTCTTTTTCAATTCCAAACCAATTAAATGCAAACTATGTGGCGGACCAGACGTAATTATGGTTTCAATGTTATTTTCAAGAATGTATTTTTCTAGGAAAGAAACCGAAGGTTTTACCCATAAAACTCGCGCATCAGGAATAAAAACATTTCCACGAATCCAGAGTAACATTTTATCTAAAAATGATTGTTTTTTGGTATTAGGAATAATCCCGGAACTGATTTTTTTAGTTTTATTTTTAGAAAAAAAAGCAGCAAAACCATAAGGTTCCATAATAGGTCTTTTAATAATTATGGCCTTTTTTGAAACTTCCGAAATTAAATTTTCATCAATAATTGGATAGGACGGGTTTTCAGGAACATATACTATAGGTTCAATTCCAAAATCAGGTAAATATTTCACGAATTTAAGCCAACGCTGAACGCCAGGACCTCCTGCTGGCGGCCAATAATAAGTGATTATTAAGAGTTTTTTAGGTTTCAAAATTTACTATTTTTTCGCTCAAAATAAACACCGCCAATAATAAGTAAAATCATTCCAATGAAACTAATCAACGTAATCAAACTTCCTGTTTTAACGACTTGTGGTTCAAATTTGAATTCAATTTGATGATTTCCAGCAGGGATTTTCATTCCGCGCAAGGCGTAATCCACTTTTAAAATTGTAGCTGATTTTCCGTCAATAGTTGCGTTCCATCCCTCTTTATAATACATTTCCGAAAAAACGGCGAAACCTTCATTTGCATTTTTTGAAGTATATTTTATATGATTGGGTTTGTAATTGGTCAATTGAATTGTTGCTTTAGAATCTCTAGAAAATGTCGATTGATTTCCAACTTCATTTTGAGTAATTGCCACGTTTTTGGTATCCAATTTATCCAATGCTTTTATTTCTTTATCGGCTGAATTTACTTTTTTCAAATTTTGAACAAACCAAGCATTTCCATTATGAAAAGGATTCACCACTGGAATGTCTCTGTTTTCAGTAGAAACGATTAAATATTTTACATTCAATGCGCATAAAACCGGGATTTCTTTTGTAATTGATAAGGTTTTTGGATCAATAATTTCACCTAAATTACGCATGCTTTTTTCAATTTGGTAATCAAAAAGCTCTTGCATTTTTCTGGGTTTCACAGCGCTATAACCTCCAATAGATTGATGGAAATAGGAAGCTCGAGAATTGGACAAACCGCCCGATAATTCAAATACTCTGAAAATCGTTTTGTCCTGAAGTATCAATGAATCCGCCATGTTTTGTTGAAACGGCGCATCAACTTCGCTAGCGCTTCTAAAATCTTTGCTACTCACATAATTTTTATCCACTAGAAACAAATCCATAACCATCAATAAACCAACCAAGATGATGGTGGTGTTTTTGGCTAGTTTATCTTTTATAAATAAATAAAGTAAAATAAAAGACACCAAAATAAAGGTTCCAGAACGCAATAAATCAGCGGAATAAAGGGTTCTTCGGTCGGATTTTAGTGCGTCTAAAAATTCTGGACCGTATGATTTTGCGATTTCTACATCATTGGCACCCGAAAAATTAAACATTCCTTTCAATAAAAATAAGGACAAAATCAATCCTAAAACGGTCGCAGCTGCTTTCCATAAACTTGGCCATTGTTTCTCTTTGTCCGATGTAAAAAAAGATTGTAAACCCATAATGGCAAGCACTGGAATACATAATTCTAAAACCACTTGAATGGATGAAACAGCTCTGAATTTATCATACAATGGAACAAAATCAATAAAGAAATCGGTAATAAAGGCAAGGTTTTTTCCCCATGATAAAATCAAGGAAAATATAGCGCCTGCAACAAAAACATACTTAATTTTACGTTTGTCATGATACAATCCTAATACGCAAAGAAAGAAAACAACGGCACCAATATAGGCTGGTGCGGCAACAATTGGTTGGTCGCCCCAATACGTTGGCATTCCGTCAGCGGCATATTGAATCGCTTGTTCTTCTGAAATAAATTGTCCTTCGCCAATTTGTTGTTTCTGTAAAAAACCTACCATTTCAGATTCCTTGCTTAAACTTTCATTATTGGCGCCACCAAAAAGTCGCGGAGCTATTAAATTCAAACTTTCGGCAATTCCATAACTGTATTCGGTGATGTAATTTCTATCCAAAGTTGGTCCGTCTGTTTTTTTCAAACCTTCGGGATTAATAGTTAATTCGCCTTTTCCGCGGGTGCTGCTTTTGGCATATTCTGCCGTTGCCATTAATGAAGTTGCGTTTACGCCTATTGCCAAAATTCCTGTTATTGCAAAAACCCCAAAAACCTTTAATAAGGATTTATAATCTTTATTTGTAATGTATTGATACGTATAATAAATGGAAATAATTAGTATTAGAAACAACAAATAATAAGTCATTTGAGGGTGATTCGCATTAATTTCTAGCGCCACTGCAAGCATCGTCAATATACCACCAATAATAAATCGTTTGTCAAAAACGAGCATTATTCCTGCAATTACGAGCGGCATATAGGCAATCGCATGCGCTTTTGCATTATGTCCAACACCTAAAATAACAATCAAATACGTTGAAAAACCAAAAGCTAATGCGCCAAAAAAGGCTTTTAATGGATCGGTTTTAAGAACCAAAAGCAAGACATAAAATCCTAAAAAGTAAAGAAATAAATAATCGGCTGGTCGTGGTAAAAATCGTAAAAAATGATCTAATTTTCCTATAAAATCATTCGGATATTTGGCGCCCAATTGGTATGTTGGCATTCCACCAAATGCGGAATTTGTCCAATAAGGTTCCGCATTTTCTGTGGCACGAAAATCATTTTGTTCCTTAGCCATTGCTGAATAATGAACAATGTCTGATTGGTATATTTTCTTGCTTTGAAGAACGGGATAAAAATAAATTAAAGAAATTAGCACAAAACCGATTAAGGCAAGTGCGTGGGAATAGTATTTTTGAAGTGTTTTCATTTTTTATTTTTAGTAGACCGTAAAAGTAAAAAATAAATCAATCCGTAGTAGAATTAAAAAAAGTAAAAAAATTGGTTATTCTATTTCTTCAAAATCAACGTATTCGCCCACTTTTTTGGTTTCGCGAGGTTTTGTCACTTTTGGATTGGCATAATTCTCGTTTCCGTTGGTCGAATTGTTCTGACTATTTTGTTGTTGTTGAAAATTTTGACCCGCTTTCTCAAATGCTTTCTTTACCAATAC
>CAIMBK010000044.1 GCA_903839195.1 uncultured Bacteroidota bacterium
CATTAGGCCCAATGGATAGTTTTTTAGTTTTAAGAGGAATAAAAACACTTCATTTAAGAGTCCAAAGGCATTGTGAAAATGGTGAAAAAGTGGCCCATTTTTTAAATCATCATCCTAAAATAAAAACGGTTTACTATCCTGGATTACCAAGCCATCCTTTTCATGAAATTGCAAAAAAACAAATGAGTGGTTTTGGAGGAATGGTTTCATTTACCTTTGTTTCAGGAAAAAAAGAAGATTCAATTCATTTTCTTGAAAAGCTAAAAGTGTTCACTTTGGCTGAATCTTTGGGGGGTGTTGAATCATTAGCCAATCATCCGGCATTAATGACACACGCTTCAATTCCTGAAGACAAACGAAAAGAAATAGGAATTTCGGATGATTTAGTTCGTTTAAGTGTTGGAATTGAGGATATTGAGGATCTTTTAGAAGATTTAACTCAGGCGTTAGTATAATTATTTAGAATAATAGTAAAATGGTATAAAAACGATGTTTTACTTAATAATAAATTGACTTTCCAATATGAATAGATGAATAAAATTCACGTTTTTTAAATTTTTCATAGAATAAAGATAATTCTATTGCCAAATCGAAATATATTTCAATGTTTATTGATTAAAATGTATATTTGTATCAAATTACGAAAACGTTTTCTTAAACCGTTAAATAAAAAAATAGTATGTCAGATAGTATTAAATCTTTTGTAGAAGCCGTAGCTAAAAGAAATCCGAACGAGCCAGAATTTATGCAAGCCGTTCATGAAGTTGCTGAAACAGTAATTCCATTTATTGAGGAAAATAAAAAATACCAAAACAAAATGCTTTTGGAAAGAATGGTCGAATCCGAGCGAATCATAACTTTTAGGGTAGTTTGGACCGATGATAAAGGCGATATTCAAGTAAACAGAGGTTACAGAATTCAAATGAATTCTGCTATAGGACCTTACAAAGGAGGAATTCGTTTTCACCCTTCAGTGAATTTGAGTATTTTGAAATTTTTAGCTTTCGAGCAAACTTTCAAAAATAGTTTAACCACATTGCCAATGGGTGGTGGTAAAGGAGGAGCCGATTTTGATCCTAAAGGAAAATCGGATAATGAAGTAATGCGTTTTTGTCAAGCATTTATGACAGAATTATCAAAACATATTGGCGGTAATACTGACGTTCCAGCCGGAGATATTGGTGTTGGAGGCCGTGAAGTTGGTTATATGTTTGGTCAATATAAAAGATTACGAAACGAGTTTACAGGAGTTTTAACCGGAAAAGGAATTTCTTTTGGCGGGTCATTAATTCGTCCTGAAGCTACTGGATATGGCGATGTTTACTTTGCACAAAGTATGTTGAATACTAAAGGAGATAGTTTTACAGGAAAAACAGTTGTAATTTCTGGATCTGGAAACGTGGCGCAATATGCTGCAGAAAAAGTCATTCAATTGGGTGGTAAAGTAGTTACTTTATCCGATTCATCAGGATACATTTATGATATCGATGGAATTGACGCAGCGAAATTAGCCTACGTAATGGAAATCAAAAATGAGTTGCGTGGAAGAATTAGTGATTATTTAACGAAGTATCCAAACGCAAAATTTGTTGCTGGAAAACGTCCTTGGGAAGTTAAATGTGATGTAGCGTTACCTTGTGCAACTCAAAACGAATTGAACGAAGAGGAAGCGCAACTACTTGTTGCAAATGGTTGTATTTGTGTGGCTGAAGGAGCAAACATGCCTTCAACCCCAGAAGCAGTTATAGTTTTCCATAAAGCAAAAATATTATTCGCACCTGGAAAAGCATCAAATGCTGGTGGGGTAGCAACTTCAGGATTGGAAATGTCTCAAAATTCATTGAGATTAAGTTGGACAGCTGAAGAAGTGGACGAGCGATTGAAGAAAATCATGCTTGACATTCATGCTTCATGTCTAAAATACGGTAAAGATGCAACAGGTTACGTAGATTACGTAAAAGGAGCAAATATTGCCGGATTTGTTAAAGTTGCTGACGCGATGTTGGCACAAGGGGTAGTATAAAAACAACCACTATATTTATTAACTGCCCCACCATTTGTGGGGCATTTTTTTGTTTGTATATGAAAACGATAATAATTTCGTTTTATAGTATATTTGTGGTTGTAATAGTATAAAAATGAAATACCCGTTAGCATTACTTGTTGCTTTATTTTCAATTCAAATTGGCTTTTCCCAAAACAGTCAATTTTGGAAAGGCTATTTCTCATATAAAGAAATAAAAGACATTTCTCAATCGCCAACCCTTTTTTTTGCAGCAGCAGAAAACGCTTTGTTTTCTAAAAATCTTACTACAAATTCAATAAAAACTACCAATACTATTGACGGACTTTCGGGACAAACGATTACTTCCATGTACCACAGTACTGTATTTAATAAAACCATCATTGGCTATGAAAATGGATTAATTATGATAGTGAATGATGCCGATGGAACGATGGTAAATGTAGTTGATATCATCACAAATGGAGTGAATCAAAATTTAAAAAGAATCAATCATTTTATGGAATACAACGG
>CAIMBK010000045.1 GCA_903839195.1 uncultured Bacteroidota bacterium
GGAAGCGGAAAGGTGCTGAAAAAATTTATGGCCGACGCCAAAAACAATTATGATATCGCTATAAAAGATTTGGTTTATCGTCCTGGGGTTTCTCCATTAGAATTAATAACATTAGAAACGGCAAAAAAAGTAGGTCAGTTTTTTAGTACAATAAGTCGCGATGTTCGTTCAAAATTCAAAAACGAACGATTAATTCAAATTCTAGAATTTCCGGTATTATTTTTGGGCGCAAAACCATCCGACACACCATCATTTTATAGTTTTATGAATTATGCCGATTTTGGAATGGGAACTTGGCATCCCAAAACTGGCATGTATGATGTTGTTCAAGCTATGGTCGATTTGGCAAAATCATTGGGCGTAAAGTTTAAAACCAATGCTAATATTGAAAAATTAGTTGTCGAAAACAAAAAAGTTGTGGCTTTAATTAATAATGGCGAAATTGAATATGCCGATATTGTTTTAAGTGGCGCCGATTATCATCATACCGAAACGTTATTGGACAAAAAACATCGAATGTATTCTGAAAAATACTGGAATAGTCGTGTTTTTGCACCAAGTTCACTTTTGTTTTATGTTGGTTTCAACAAAAAAATTGAAAACATAACGCATCATGCTTTGTTTTTTGATGTCGATTTTAAGCAACATGCAAAAGATATTTATGATCAACCAAAATGGCCAGATAATCCATTATTTTATGCGAATTTTCCTTCCATTACAGACAATACTGCCGCGCCAGAGGGAATGGAATCAGGGTTCTTTTTAATCCCATTAGCCCCAGGAATTGAAGATTCCGAAGCTTTGCGAGAAGAATATTTTGATAAAATAATTTCACGTTTTGAAAGTTTAACACAACAAAGTATAAAAAATAATATTATTTTTAAAGACTCTTTTTGCAAAAATGATTTTGTAAATGAATACAATTCATACAAAGGAAATGCTTATGGAATGGCAAATACGCTATTACAAACCGCCTTTTTAAGACCAAAACTAAAAAGCAAAAAAGTAACCAATTTATATTTTACAGGACAATTAACCGTTCCAGGACCTGGAGTTCCTCCGGCTTTGATATCGGGAAAATTAGTTGCCGAATTAATTAAAAAACACCTATAAGCTATTTTATGAAAGCTATTTTTGATACCGTATCATTTGATTGCAGCCGAAATGTGACAAAAACATATAGCACTTCGTTTTCTACTGCCGTAAAAATGTTAGCCCCAAATATTCGTCAAGATATTTATAATATCTATGGTTTCGTGCGTTTTGCGGATGAAATTGTTGATAGTTTTCATGATTATAATAAAGAAGAATTATTTGCTTTGTTTGAAAATGATTTGGAATTAGCCTTAAAAAACAAAATCAGTTTGAATCCCATTTTGAATGCTTTTCAACACACCGTTCACCATTATGAAATTCCAAAAGAATTGATTGACGCATTCATGAAAAGCATGAAATTAGATTTAATCAAAAAAGAATATAGAACGAAAGAGGAATTCCAAGACTATATTTATGGGTCAGCGGATGTTGTTGGTTTAATGTGCCTAAAAGTATTTGTAAATGGAAATGACACCACCTACGAAAATCTAAAAGATTCAGCAATGCGTTTAGGTTCAGCCTTTCAAAAAGTAAATTTCCTTAGGGATTTGAAAGCCGATTTTGAAGATTTAAACCGAACTTATTTTCCTAATACCGATTTAAATCAATTGGATGAAAAATCGAAATTATTAATTATTGCTGAAATCGAGGCCGACTTTGAAGCAGGTTATGAAGGATTAATTCACTTGCCGATTGAAGCGAAATTTGGAGTTTATACCGCCTATATTTATTACAAAAAATTGCTTTCAAAATTAAAAAAAACGCCTTCAACAGAAATAAAAAATACACGAATTCGCGTTTCAAATTACCAAAAATATGGGCTTTTCGCAAAATGTTATTTCACTTATAAATTAAATAGTATTTAAATTCAATAAATTATGTGGTTGCAAATTTTAGTTTTTTTTATCACTTTTTTCATCATGGAATTCATGGCTTGGTTTAGCCACAAATACATCATGCACGGTTTTTTATGGAATTTACACGCCGATCATCACAAAAAAGATCACGATTCGTGGTTTGAAAGAAATGATGCGTTTTTTATTTTTTATGCAGTAGTGAGCATCGCCTTTTTTTTACTTTGGCAAAAAGGGATTTTATCGATTGGTTTGGCCATTGGATTAGGTATTTTCGCTTATGGATTGGCCTATTTTATGGTTCACGATATATTTATTCACCAACGATTTAAGTGGTTTCGAAATGCCAATAATGTGTATTCAAGGGCAGTTCGAAGAGCGCATAAAATGCATCATAAACATACTGGAAAAGAAGATGGCGAATGTTTTGGAATGTTATTAGTTCCATTTAAATACTTCAAAAAATAAAAAAAGCGTTCCAATCGGGACGCTTTTTCATTACAAAAACTTTTAATTTATTTTGCGTCAAATAATTCTTTCAAAGGTTTTAATTGCTCGATGTCAATATTTGATTGTTTTAAAACTGATAATAAAGTCATGACATTTGTCGAATTCATATCGTTTCCTAAAACGCGAATAACCGCAAAACCATTTTCTTTTTTATTGGCATAAAGCACAAATTCATCAACATGCTCATCGGTTCCAACAAAACTAACCGAAGCACCTTCTTTTCCTTTGCTGAATTTCATTAATTGTTGGTATTTAGAGTCTTTCAAAATGGCGGTTACTTTGTTTCGTTCGGTTTCAAATTGCGCTTTGTTAGAATCATTTAGCTTAAAAGCTAAAATATTCATCTTATCAAAAGACGCCAAAGCCTTATTTTGTTCCGCAGTCAATTTGGTTTTATCAATTTTTAAAATACTTGGCGCTAAATCGATCGTGATGAAATTCTTGTTTTCGGAATTTTCGACAAAATACTTTTGCA
>CAIMBK010000046.1 GCA_903839195.1 uncultured Bacteroidota bacterium
TACAAGATATTGTCTATACAAAGTTTTGTTCCAAATGTAGGCTATAACAACACAACCAAAAATTAAAATAGAGTAAATTAAAGGTGCACTATGAATGGTTTTGTAATAGTTAGAATTGTTTATAAGTAACCACATTATTGTTGATGTGATGCCAGCATAAACAAGACATTTAGTTAATAAATGACCGAAATAGTTATTAGCCCTTTTAAAGTCTTTTGGAAATTTATAAAGCGTAGAAGTCCAACTATCTTTATACCCTAAATAAACATATGCAACAAAATTGCTGAATGTATATCCTGTTTCTTTTGGAAGCAAGTTCATTGGTCTAAATACGCTTATGAAATATGCGTAAATTACATATATGGTCAATATACCAAGTATTATCAAAAGTGTTGTCCACGAGGAAACTCCTACAACTGTTACAAGTGGATTGGCTTCCTTGCTTAGGTCAGGTGTCAGCAAGTTAGTGCAATAAGCGTCATAACTTCTGCTGAAAAGTATCCAAATTGTTGTCAATGCAAATTTTAGGTTTTTGTTCATTTCTATTTTGTTTTATTGTCTATAAAATTATCTTTTTAGTTAGTCGTACTAAAATGACAGCTAACGGCTCCCGGCTTGGTCGTCGTTTCTGAGGGAGTTTTCTCCCGAAAGAAATGCGTCCAAGGCGGTGATGTCGGCTGTCCCTGAAAGGGGCGGTCGCATCGCCAGGCGTAGCCGGGAGCCGATGGTAGGTAAGCCCGGAGGGATTGCCTACCATCTTGTATATATGTATGACTAAATCATACAAAGCCACCCAAATATGGGTAGATAGGTATGACATTTTTCATACTTTATTTAAACTCAAATGTATTTCTTTTTTTCTTACAAATCATCAAATGGGCTTTTTATTTGTTGTAAACTTTTAGTGCTCACATGAGTATATATTTCAGTTGTTTTACTACTGCTATGTCCCAACAATTCTTGTATGTAACGCAAATCGGTTCCGCTTTCAAGCAAATGTGTGGCATAGCTATGTCTCAGCCAATGCAAGGTGACTGGTTTTTTTATACCTGCCTTTTGTAAGGCTTGTTTTAAAACACTTTGTAAACTTTGTTCTGAATATTGATCTCCAGCATTTTGTCCTTCAAAAAGCCAGATTTTGGGTTTGTATCCTATATAATATTCCCGAAGCATTTCTAATATAATTGGACTCAAAGGAGTAATTCTATCTTTTTTTCCCTTTGCATTTTTAAGTAATACAATATTTCTTTTTGAATCTATATCTATGGGTTTCAAATTTAAAAGCTCACTTCGGCGCAATCCACAACTATATATTAGAGAAAGCATCGTTTTGTGTTTAATATTACTATGAGCATTTAATATCAATTTTATTTCTTCTTTGCTCAATACATTAGGTAATAGTTTAGAACGTTTTGGGCGATGTATTTTATCAACCATCATCTTTGTTTCTCTAATAGTATGAAAGAATAATTTAATGGAATTGACGATTTGATTTTGGTAGGAAGCTGATAAATTGTTTTTCAGTATATACTCGTTGTTGTAAATAATTACATCTTCATTGGTAATTTCCCCAATGGGTTTTTCTCTAAAGAAAATCATGAATGATTTCAACGCTTCGCTGTAGGTTTTAATTGTACTGGGACTGTAGCGCTTTGAAAGTAGCCATTGTTTGAATTTTTCTATAGCAGCCATACCTTCTTCAGAGGGAATAGTAGCGGAGTGTAAAGGTATTTTGAATCGAAGCCTGTTTTCTTCGGTATCAGGAATGTGCCAAACACGCATTGATTGACTCCATCGGGAGCCCTCAACAGTTTTTATCCGAGCAATTAACTCAATATTTTTTTCAAAAGCGACAGCTATTCGAGCTGCTCCTTTGTATTTAATCAATTTAGATTCCCATTTCATGGCGTATAATTTTTATAAAGATAGCAAATTTTATTAGCTGTCCGAAGATAGCTTTTAGCTCAAAGCTTCTCTAAATCTTCTTCACATATTGCGTAATAATCACAATAGTTTGTCCGTCAACTCGGCCTTCTATGTATTTGGCATTTTCGTGGTCCAAACGAATGTTTCTAACCGAAGTTCCTTGTTTGGCAACCATGCTTGAGCCTTTTACTTTCAAATCTTTGATCAAAACTACGGAATCTCCAGTAGCCAAAATAACGCCATTTACATCACGGTGAACGATTTTGTTTTCGTCCTCTTCGCCTTCGCCAGTGGCTTGAGCCCAGGCCAATGTATCGTCATCAAAATACATCATGTCTAACAATTCTTTTGGCCAACCTGCCGAACGCAACCGACTTAACAGTCGCCACGCCACTACTTGAACGGCTACATTTTCGTTCCACATGCTGTCGTTCAGACAACGCCAATGGTTTAAATCTTCG
Source organism: uncultured Bacteroidota bacterium (assembly GCA_903839195.1). GTDB lineage: Bacteria > Bacteroidota > Bacteroidia > Flavobacteriales > Flavobacteriaceae > Flavobacterium. Next base: position 2,388 of record CAIMBK010000046.1, read on the forward strand.
TTTCCTGGGGTTTCTATTTGGTCAATACACGTTTGGCAAGCCAATATATTTTCGTCTAAACCGCCTTTTTTAGTGGGTAAAACGGCAAATACTTTTACGTTTTCTGTGGCAGCACATAATTCACATTTCGAATCGCTGCGTTTGTTTAATGCTCTTTCCATAATCTACTTCTTTATTTGATGGTGCGAAAGTACATTTAAATCGAAGCTTCCACAAGTTTATGTTTTTGGAATCTGTTTTAGGACTTAATTCGAACGGCTTTTGGAACCAATAGTTCGTATTCGCCACCATTTCGAATCACATCGCGCACAATACTCGAACTGATATAAGAAGTGTCTGCGGCGGTTAACAAAAAGACCGTTTCGATTTTAGACAAACGTCTGTTGGTATGGGCTATAGCTTTTTCAAATTCAAAATCGGCTGGGTTGCGAAGGCCGCGCAATATGAAATTGGCATTTAATTTATGGCATAAATCAATCGTTAATCCTTCATAAGTAATTACGGAAACGGTGGGTTCGTCTTTGAAAGTTTCTTCAATAAATTGCTTTCTTTCTTCTAAAGTAAACATGTATTTTTTTTCGGAATTTACCCCAATAGCAATCACAATTTCATCAAATAGCGGAAGACTTCTTTTGATAATGTCCAAATGCCCAAGGGTTATTGGGTCAAAGGAACCTGGAAATATAGCTTTTTTCATATTAATCTTTATTTCTTCCAAATGGGTTTTCTTTGTAAAGCTAAACTTATTTCGTTATCCAACAAATCGCGCATTTCCATTTTGGCAAATTGTGCTTGTTGCGGAAAAATACTTTGTGGCGATAATCCTGGATTGGTATTGATTTCTATAAAATGTGGAATATCGTTCATGATAATAAAATCGGTTCTCGAAAAACCCGTCATTCCAAGCGATTCATAGACTTTTTTGGCCATTTCAATCACACGATTTTCTATTTCTGGAGACAAATCAGCTGGCGTAATTTCTTCGGATTTCCCCAAATATTTGGCTTCATAATCAAAGAAACTGTTTTGAGATAAAATTTCGGTAATTCCCATTACTTTGGTTTCTCCTTTGTATTTTATAACTCCCACCGAAACTTCGCGTCCGTTGAGATAGGATTCGATCAAAATATCATTGTCTTCGGCAAAGGCAAAATCGATTGCTTTCTGAAAATCATCCAAGGTCGAAACCATAGAAACACCAAGCGAACTTCCCGATTGGTTTGGTTTTACAAAAAATGGCAATCCCAATTCGGCTTCGATTTTTTGAGCATTTATTTCATCGCCCTTAGAAAGATAAATGGAATTGGCTTTCGGAATATTAAATTTGGACAAAACCGAAAGTGTATCTCGTTTATTGAAGGTTAAAGCCGATTGATAAAACGAACAACCCGTGTAAGGCAATCCAACTAATTCCCAATACGCTTGCATGTGACCATCTTCGCCAGGAGTTCCGTGAATGGTATTGGCTACCAAATCAAATTGAATTTTTTTGTGGTCTTTTTCAAAAGAAAAATCAGCTTTGTTAATTGGGTATTTGACGTCATCAATCAAACAATACCATTCGTCTAAAAGAATATGAACTTCAAAAGGTTTGTATTTTGAGGAATCCAATTGATTTAAAATTAATTGACCACTTCGTAAAGATATTACAGATTCACCCGAATATCCACCCATAACAACGGCTACGTTCATTTCGACTTTATTTTAATTACTATACAAAAATAGCATAATTGTTGAAACTAAAAATTATATCTTTGCGTAAATATTTTTTATATGAGTTTAAAGAATTATCTAAAAAGTCCTGTCTTTTTTGGTCAAGTTGTTGCCGCCATTTCAATTATTGGGGTTTTGGTCTATTTGTTTATGCATTGGCTTACTTTTACCACCGATCACGGAAACGAAATCACGGTTCCGGATTTGAGCAAACTCAATGAAGAACAAGTCGAAGACAAACTAGATGATTTGGATTTGGATTATGTGCTTTTGGATAGCGTTGATTATAATGCGTCGTATCCAAAACATACGGTTGTGGAGCAAGATCCATTGGCTGGAGCCAAAGTAAAAAAGAACCGAAAAATATACATCAAAATAAATTCGTCAGGCTTTACGGAAGTTCGAATGCCTAATTTAATAGAAAAAACCTATCGTCAAGCGGTTCCAACATTGAAAGCTTTGGGACTGGAAGAAGGCGAAATTACCTATAAACCGTATCTTGGAAAAGACATGGTCCTTGAAATGCATTGCAATGGAAAAAAATTAAATCCAGGCGATAAAATCTTTAAATCTTCGAAAATTGATTTGGTTCTTGGCGACGGAAAAGTAGGTTTTGACGAAACACAATTAGACACTTTAGCAACACCCGTGCCAAATGAACAATAATACCAATTCGGCTCTAGAAGAATTAGAAGACGAACTTTTTGAACACTTCCGATTTGATGTCCCAAAAGGACAATTGCTTCTCAGAATTGATAAATTTTTAATGAATTTAATTCCGAATGCTACCCGAAATAAAATTCAAAATGCCGCCACAGCCGGCGATATTTATGTAAATGACCTTCCCGTAAAATCCAATTATAAAGTAAAACCATTGGACGTTGTGCGCATCATGTTGTCGCACCCGCCTTTTGAAAATAGAGTTGACCCAGAAAATATTCCGTTGGATATTGTTTATGAAGACGACGCCTTGTTGCTCATTAACAAACCTCCCGGATTAGTAGTTCATCCCGGGCATGGAAATTATACTGGAACTTTGGTAAATGCCTTGGCTTTTCATTTTGAAAACCTTCCTAAAAATAGCAGTGACCGACCTGGATTAGTACATCGAATTGATAAAGACACTTCGGGACTTTTGGTTATTGCAAAAACCGAAGCGGCGATGACGCACTTGGCCAAACAATTTGAAAACAAAACCTCCGAACGAGAATACATTGCGATGGTTTGGGGCACCGTAAAAGAAGATGAAGGAACGATTGAAGGCAATATTGCTCGTCACGTGAAAGACCGCATGCAAATGGCTGTTTTTGCCGATCCCGAAATTGGAAAACCTGCTGTTACACATTATAAAGTCTTGGAACGTTTTGGTTATGTGACTTTGGTTTCTTGTATTTTAGAAACGGGTCGCACGCATCAAATTCGGGTGCACATGAAACATATTGGACATCCCCTTTTTAACGATGCGCGATATGGTGGCGATTTAATTTTGAAAGGAACCACTTTTACCAAATACAAACAGTTTATCGACAATTGTTTTAAGATTTTACCACGTCAGGCGCTACACGCTAAAACATTAGGTTTTGTGCATCCAACAACGGGCGAAATGATGCGTTTTGATACCGAATTGCCTCAAGACATGCAAGATTGTATTGAAAAATGGCGCAATTATTCCAAGTCGCATGAAGCCGTGGAAGAGGAGGAGGAATAGTTTTTTTGATCTATCGAATAAAATCGCCGTATTCTAAATAAAACAATTCCAATGCGTTCATTTTCTCAAAGAAAAAATCAAAAATAGTGTCCCAATGATTTCGATTACTGACGCTGATTGGTGTTTTTTCAACCCAAATTCGGCTAATGGTTTTTCCGTTATCGAGGTTGAAATTTTTTTCAAAAACCAAGTCGGCAATGAATTCGCCTTCTAATATTCCTTTGAAAGCTTCTATTTTTTCAAAATATTCCAATCTTTTTTCCTCATTTCGATGTTCAATATCAATTTGAACCTGAGCTTTGGTGTTTTCGACATAAAATTTGAAAGAAAAATCTTTTATTTTGGTATCATAAAGCACCCATTTTCGAGGATATTTTTCTGCAAATCCAATCCAAAACTCTCTTTTTAACCGCTGGTTTTCTTCCTTACTATACATTTTTGTTATTGAAATTGATTGCTGAGTATTGCTATTCGTTTGCAAATGATTATATTATAAACTATATTTATATACTATTTAAACGAAAACCAATCGATTATGGATTTTCTCGAATTTATAAAATACGTACCAAAAATAGAAAAAGAAACGCTTCTAGCGGCAGATGCTCATAAAAAAATGGCGCCTGCTGAACGTATTTTTACATTTCCAGAATTGAATTTCGCCGAACTTTCACCAAGAAAAGCAGCGGTAATGATGCTTTTTTATCCAAAAAACGATCAAACGCATTTGGTTTTAATCCTCCGAAATTCCTATTCTGGCGTTCATTCTTCGCAAATTGCTTTTCCAGGCGGAAAAGTAGAATTGGATGATGAATCGCTTGCACACACAGCGCTTCGGGAAACACACGAAGAAATAGGAATTCATCCGAATCAAATAAAAGTCATAAAAGCATTTACCGAAATTTATATTCCGCCAAGTAATTTTTTGGTGGCACCATTTCTGGGAATTAGTCATTGTGAATTAACTTTTACGGAACAAATTGAAGAAGTTGCCGGAATTGTTGAGTTGCCTTTGACTGAACTTTTAAAGGACGAAACCGTCGTAATTCGTAAAATGAATACTTCCTACGGCGATAATATTGAGGTTCCTTCTTTCAAAATAGATGAACATTATGTTTGGGGTGCCACGGCAATGATGCTGAGCGAATTGAAAGAAGTGCTCAAAAAAGTGCTTTAATTTTTTTTTTGTAAATTCGCCTACAACAATGATTTAAACATATGCGTTTTTTCAAGAGAAATCCTTTTGGTCATATATTATTTATTAAAAAATGGTTGATTCGAATATTCGGATCTATCACGCATAAACGCTACAGGGGTTTCAACGATTTGCAAATTGAAGGTTCCGAAATTATTAAAAATCTTCCGGACACAAATGTTTTATTTATTTCCAATCACCAAACTTATTTTGCCGATGTTGTAGCGATGTTTCATGTTTTTAATGCCAGTTTAAGTGGCCGACAAGATTCGATTAAAAACATTGGGTATTTGTGGCAACCCAAATTAAATATCTATTATGTGGCTGCAAAAGAAACGATGCAAGCTGGAATTTTACCTCGAATATTAGCCTATGTTGGCGCAATAACTGTGGAAAGAACATGGCGATCTGAAGGAAAAGACGTGACCGAAAAACGCGATGTAAACCCAGATGACACCGAAAATATCAGAATTGCTCTTGAAGATGGTTGGGTGATTACGTTTCCGCAAGGAACTACAAAATCGTTCAAACCTGTGCGAAAAGGAACGGCACACATTATTAAACAACATCGGCCAATTGTAGTTCCAATTGTAATAGACGGTTTTCGTAGATCCTTTGACAAAAAAGGTTTACGCATGAAAAAGAAAGGCATTCTTCAATCATTTATAATCAAAGAACCATTGAAAATTGATTATGATAACGACACGATTGAACAAATCGTTGAAAAAGTAGAATTTGCCATTGAGCAACATCCTTCGTTTCTTAAAGTTATTGCTGCCGAAGTAGTGGAAGTACAAAATGAAAAATTAGAAATGTAATTGGGAATTTAGCCCATTTATAATGCTTTATCTTTATAATAATTCACCATTAAATCGACAAATCGGCTGTAACTTTCAATTCCTTCTTTTTGTTGGTTCATTTTTAAAAATTGGTCATAAAACAAACGAAACCCACTATCGATGAAGGTTTCATATTTTTTCCAAAACAATTCACTTTCTTTATAATTTTCCAATATTCCAGGATGAATGGTTTTTAGCAATTGCTTCAAAACCGTTTCGTCTCGAACAAACCAATAATGCAAACAATAGCGCAACGCAAAACTATAACCAGAATATTGAAAGTAAGTATTTTTATTTTTTACAGACGCCAAAAAACCAATAAAATTCGCCTCACTTTCAGAAGCATATCCTAATTGATGTGCCATTTCGTGGCAGGTTGTCGTGGGAAAATTATACATTGGACCTAAATAATTCACCTGCGCTTCATTGGTAAAAGGATTCAAATAGCCGCCAAAACCCATATAGGTCAACGGCAAACTAATTAGCGATTTTTTTATACTCGGATTGGAATAGTTAAAATAAGGATAAATGGTTGTAAGCGATTCAAAACCTTTTAAATTTTCGCTAAATACTAGTTCTTTTGAATATGGAAATTTAACTTTTAGGCTGTCGTTTTTTGTAATTTGATAATGAATTGCGTTGGTTTTGGTGATTAATTTATTAGTAAAATTCAATAAATCCGCATCAGAATAATCTTTTGAAATGTTCATTTTTTCAAATAATGGAACTCTGTAATAATTGATTCCCCAAAATAAATGAAAACAAAAATAGCCAATTGAAAAAACGCTGATGATTTGTAGCAGGTTGTTTTTCCAATCCAATTTCCATGATTTTCGTTGGTTCCAAAACCATTTTATTATAAAATAAATAGCAATTAAATAACAAACATCGCCAACAGAAAAAGAAATTTTACCCAAAACAAATCGCATACTACTTGAAATCCAAACGTATAATCCATTACTGTAAAAGCGTTCAACAACTTCTGGAAAAAACGAAAGAAGTTGGAGCAATATAATTTGAATTATCAAAAATGCGGGAAGAATGTATTTGCGTTTCACCGTTCAGATTTAAAATGTAAATATAGTTACAAATCAATTCGCAAAGAAATTAAACTTTGTAACTTTGCGCCATTGAAATAACAAACTTATAAATACAGAATGAGTCAAGAAATTAGAAATCTAGAACCAAAAGCACTTTGGAATAAATTTGCCGATTTAAATGCGGTTCCTCGTCCTTCCAAAAAAGAAGACCGCGTTATTGCGTTTATGAAAAACTTCGGAAATAGCCTTGGATTAGAAACTTTTGAAGATGAAATCCGAAACGTCATAATTCGTAAACCCGCCACGGCAGGAATGGAAAACAGAAAGCCAATCGTGCTTCAAGGGCATTTGGATATGGTACATCAAAAAAATTCAGATACTGTTTTTGACTTTGATACGCAAGGAATTGAAATGTATGTTGATGGTGATTGGGTTCGTGCAAAAGGAACAACGCTTGGCGCCGATAACGGACTTGGTGTGGCAATGATGATGGCTATTTTGGAAAGTAAAGAAATTGCGCATCCAGCTATTGAAGCGCTTTTTACCATTGACGAAGAAACCGGAATGACGGGCGCTTTGAATCTTAAAGGCGGCGTTTTGCAAGGCGAAATTCTATTAAACATGGATACCGAAGAAGACGATGAAATTGATATTGGTTGTGCTGGCGGAATAGATGTAACAGCTACCAGAACGTATCATGAAGAGGAAACGCCTGAAGGTTCTGTGGGATATACCATTACCGTAAAAGGACTTAATGGCGGCCATTCTGGAATGGATATTCACAAAGGTTTGGGAAATGCCAATAAAATCATGAACCGATTATTGTTTGATGGATTTGAGAATTTCGGACTTCAAATAGCAGAAATAAATGGCGGAAGTTTACGAAATGCCATTCCGAGAGAAAGTGTGGCAAAAGTTATTGTGGCACAAATGTATGATGAAGCTTATGTTTTTGATATGCAGGAAATCATCAACGATATTAAAACCGAATTCAAAACTACAGAACCAAATTTGACCATCGAAATTTCAAAAAGTGATTTACCGAAAAACGTGATGGAATTAGGTGTTCAAGAAGGGATTTTACGTGCAATTTACGCGGCTCATAATGGCGTTTATCGAATGTCAGCCGATATGGAGGATTTGGTTGAAACGTCAAATAATGTGGCTCGTGTAATTGTAAAAGAGGGTGAGATTTCAATCCAAAATTTAACGCGTTCTTCCGTGGAAACCTCCAAATTTGATTTGGCAAATGCGCTTCGTTCTGCATTTGAATTGTGTGGTTGTGAGGTAACTTTGGCAGGTTCTTATCCGGGATGGACGCCAAATGTTCAGTCAGAAATATTGGATATTTTGGTTTCTATATATGAAAAACAAAATAACGAAAAACCAAAAGTAGTTGCTTGTCACGCTGGTTTGGAATGTGGGATTTTAGGAACCAATTACCCAAATATGGATATGATTTCTTTCGGACCGACAATCCATGGCGCACATAGTCCCGACGAAAGAGCATCGATTAAATCGGCTCAAAAATTCTGGAAATTTGTTTTAGAAATATTAAAAAACATTCCTGTGAAGGCCTAAATTTATTTATCTTTTAAATTGAGTAATCACATCATTAATTAGTAAGTGATTATCGACCAAGATATTAAAAAAGATAGTTTAAGGAAGTTAATATTTGTCTTGGAGCAATTGGATTAAAACTGTAATTTTCGTGAACGGTATAATTCAGAGTATTTGTTATGTTTGATATTTTAGTTAAAATAGAAATTTGTTTCCATTTATATCCAATTGATAAATCAAAAACAGTATAACCAGAAATTGGAATGGTTCTATCTGGAATAGTTTGCCCATTCGTGTTATTCCAACCACCAATTCTTTTGCCAATATAATTTGATAGAATTCCAAAAGAAAGATCTTTTAATTTTCCGTATTGAAGGGAATAAAACAAACTAAAATTTGCTGTATTTGCAGGTGTTCTAGTTAATCGATCGCCTTCAATAAAACTGCCAATTGCGCCTGAAGTTTTTGAAAATCGCATATCGTTATAACTATATCCAGCCATAATTGTTAGCCCTTCTATTGGTTTTGAATAAAGGTCAATTTCCAAACCTTTACTAATTGTTTCGCCGCTTAAAGTTTTGATATTGGTGTTGGTATTTATGGACCCATCAGCCAGAAATTCTGCGGTCTGAGCCAAATCACTATTAATAATTTGATAAAAAGTTATATTAGAACTGAATCGGCCGTTCCAAAAATCTTTTTTAATTCCAATTTCATATTGGTCAATAATAGAAGCATCCAATGTTTCATTATTTATAGTAATTCCAACATTTGGAGAAAAGGAGTTAGCATAACTCGAAAATAGTGAAATGTTTTTTGTTGGTTGAAAAACCAATCCCAATTTTGGCGAAAAAGCTGTGTTTTTACGTTTTTGGTCCGTGGCAGTTTCATTATTTACAATCGTTAGGGTTTTTGATTGCCCTTCTTGAAACGACCAACGTAATCCTGCAAGCACTTTGAATTTTTCAGAAATCGTTATCAAGTCTTGTGTAAAAATTCCAAATTTATTTGTAGTTGTTTGCGCAATTCGGGTATTTATTGCCTCTGGCTTTGGTGGTTCTATATTGGAATAATTAAAATCAAAAATATTAATAGTATCATATATTGTTGGATTGAAAGCAAATGTATAGGCTTCCGCGAAGGTTTTATCGGTATCAATTCCAGAAAATACTTGATGCTTTATTTTTCCAGTGGTATAACTTCCTTGCAAATTTATTTGTTCGCTAATAATTTGTTCAACGATTTTATATTTACCTAATGGGCGGTTCCAGTCCCCAATGTTATTAGGTTGTATTCGTTCAGTTCCTTCCCAAATTCTATCAAAATTTTGAATCGAAGAATTAAAATTCAACTTCCAATTGTTGTTTAATTTATGATTAAGCATGACAGAAACAGTCGATTGTGCCGTTTTTCCATTCGACCAAGAAGCTCCCAAATAGGTAGAACGATCAACATTCGCAATTTCTTTTCCAATCGAACCTGTCCCAAAATCCGGAGTCCATAGATCGTTTAAATAATCCCCTTGAATGGTAATTTCTGTATTTGATTTAACTTTGAAAACCACAGAAGGATTTACATAAATTCGTTCTCTTTTAACGATTTTTCTGAAGCTCTCAGAATTCTCATAACTAGTAATAAATCGATAAGCAATTTTTTTATTTAATGGGCCGTAAAAATCAAATGTGGGTTTGTAAAATGCGAAACTTCCAACTTGTACATTTAATTCTCCCCCTCTTTTGAACGAAGGTAATTTTGTTACCATATTTAAAACCCCACCAGGCGCAACTTCTCCAAAGAGAAGAGCGGCACTTCCTTTTAGGATTTCTACTTTTTCTAAAGAAGCCACTTCGGGCATTGATCCACTCGAAATTCGGAAGCCATTTTTAAAAATATTTGTGGCGGACATGTCATAGCCCCTGGACCAAAATGATTCTTGAGCACCACCACGAGCGGAACCAACATATAAACCATTAACGTTTTTTATAACTTCACTCAAACGAATAGATTGTTGTTGCTGAATAATTTTACTTCCTATAATTTGCAAACTTTGAGGCATGTCGATAGGTCTAATGTCCAAACCAGAAAATATAGATTCCTTTTTTTTGTTTGGACATATTTTAATATTTATTACAATTTCTTTTAATGTTATACTGTTTTCTTCTAGTTTAAATTCTATTAAAGAAATTTCATTTTTATTCACCTTAATTTCTTTGAATTGTTTCTTAAATCCAACTCCTTCAAGGGCTATATTATTTGTGCCAACAGGAAAATTTTGAAATTCAAATTCACCACTTTCATCTGTTATAATAGAAATTTTAGAAGTTTCAAATTTGATAGTTATACCAGCAATTGGAAAACCATCGGAAGAGATGATTTTCCCTTTTATTGTTCCTGTTTCTTGAGCAAAACCCGAAAAGATTGATAAAAAAGTAAAAAATAGAAAATAACGCGTCAACATTTATATTTATTTAGAATAATTAAGAATAATGCAAATGTAATTACTGATTTTGATTTTACAAAGCTTATTTAGACTAAATATTAATAATTTTTTCAACAATATTTTAGTGTTCTAATAATGAAAGGATTATGTTTTTGATTTAGTAAGAAAAAATTTTAAAATTTGATAATTCAAAATAGCATTTGAAAGCAATTGCCATTATTTTATCAAAAAATCAACTATTTTTTTTGTAAATTTGCACTCGAAAATAAAGTTAAAATACAATGTTAGATAAACTTCAATATGTAAAACAACGCTTCGATGAGATTTCGGATTTGATTATTCAACCCGATGTTATTGCCGATCAAAAAAGATACGTTCTTCTTAATCAAGAATATAAAAGCATTAAAGCTTTGGTAGAAAAAAGAGAAGAATACCTTATTTTATTAGCCAATATTGATGAAGCGAATGAAATTATTGCAGACGGAAGCGATGCCGAAATGACCGAAATGGCCAAAATGCAATTGGAGGAAGCCAAAGACCGTTTACCTGAATTGGAAGACGAAATCAAATTCATGTTGATTCCAAAAGATCCAGAAGATGCGAAAAATGTAATGGTCGAAATTCGTGCTGGAACGGGTGGGGATGAAGCGAGTATTTTTGCTGGCGATTTGTTTCGAATGTATACTAAATATTGTGAAAATCGGGGTTGGAGAACTTCGGTTGTTGATATGAACGAAGGAACTTCCGGCGGTTTCAAAGAGGTTATTTTTGAAGTTACAGGCGAAGATGTTTACGGTTCATTAAAATTTGAAGCGGGCGTTCATCGCGTGCAACGGGTTCCACAAACAGAAACGCAAGGACGTGTTCACACATCTGCCGCCACAGTTATGGTACTTCCAGAAGCCGAAGAATTTGATGTTCAAATTGATATGAACGATGTTCGTGTCGATTTTTTCTGTTCTTCTGGACCGGGTGGACAATCGGTGAACACTACCAAATCAGCCGTTCGTTTGACCCACATTCCTACAGGTTTGGTAGCACAATGTCAAGATCAGAAATCCCAGCATAAAAATAAAGATAAAGCGTTTACGGTTTTACGTTCTCGTTTATACGAACAAGAATTAGCCAAAAAACAAGCCGAAGATGCGGTTACACGTACTTCCCAAGTAAGTTCAGGCGACCGTTCTGCAAAAATCCGTACTTATAATTACGCACAAGGACGCGTAACGGATCATCGAGTTGGACTGGATGTTTTTGATATGGATGGGGTTATGAATGGAAAAATTCAGAAGTTTGTTGACGAACTTCAATTGGTTAACAACATGGAAAAATTAAAAGAAGCCAGCGAGGTTTTTTAAGTATACATAATGAGAAATAAAAAAATGCCATGCTGAATTTAAGTTTGGCATTTTTTTTAAAACTTCGTGAACTTTCGGAAAACTTTACGAACTTTGCAACAAGACGCTAAAAATGACCACAGAAAACCTAATTGAGCAAATTAAAATAAAAAAATCCTTCCTTTGTATAGGTCTGGATGTCGATTTGACTAAAATTCCAAAGCATTTATTAGAATTGGAAGATCCCATTTTCGAGTTCAATAAAGCCATAATTGATGCCACACACGATTTGGCGGTTGCCTATAAACCGAATACCGCATTTTATGAAGCTTATGGTATTAAAGGTTGGAAATCGCTTCAAAAAACGATTAATTATCTCAACGAAAACTATCCCGAAATTTTTACCATTGCCGATGCCAAACGTGGCGATATTGGAAACACGTCGTCCATGTATGCGAAAGCTTTTTTCGAAGATTTGAATTTTGATTCGATAACCGTTGCGCCTTATATGGGCAAAGATTCTGTTGAACCTTTTTTAGCTTTTGAAAACAAACATACGATTCTATTAACATTGACTTCCAATGAAGGCGCATTCGATTTTCAAACATTGCAAGTTGACGGAAAACAAGTATATAAAAAAGTGCTTGAAACCTCTAAAACCTGGAAAAATGCGCACAATTTAATGTATGTTGTAGGCGCTACCAAAGCAGAATATTTTACCGAAATCAGAAAAATCATTCCGGATAATTTTATTTTAGTTCCCGGAGTGGGTGCTCAAGGAGGAAGTCTTTCCGAAGTTTGTAAATACGGAATGAATTCCAATGTTGGCTTACTAATAAACTCATCGCGAGGAATTATTTATGCTTCAAATCAAATTAATTTTGCCGAAAAAGCAAGAGAAGAGGCTTTGAAAATAAAACTTGAAATGGCTTCGATAATCAAGAAATCTACTTTTTAATAAACTTGTAATTTTGAATCCCCAAGTTGGTGTTGATTTGAACGAAGTATATTCCATTTTGATAATTTGAAACATCTAAAATAGTTTCAGTTGTATCTAAAACAAATGATTTCAATTCTTGTCCTAAAATAGAATAAACTGTAATCGTCGACCCAATTGTATTTTCCGTGTTTTTAATAATTAATTGATCAGTAACTGGATTTGGAAATAATTGAAACATTGGTTCTTTTGACTCCGTTTTCACATCAAGTGCGCCCTGTTGATAAACTCTAACATAATCCACTTCCATAGTCGATTGAACGAAATTAGCCAAAACACTTGGCTCAATAGCTACATTCAATAAAATGTATTGCTCAGCATCGAAAGGCCAAGTATATTGATTTTTAATGGGTGGATTATAAGTTAAATGATTAATCCCATCAACACTAAATGTCAATTTTTGCGAATCCCATTCGACTGCATAAATATGAAAATCATTGGACACACCTGCCTTATATTGAGAATTCGATACATATTCTCCAACAGATAAATTTCCGTTTATCGGATGATGTACAGCGCTTGATATTACATTTTGATTGGTTCCCCAATGTTCCATAATGTCAATTTCTCCACAAGCAGGCCAGCCTGCGGTTCCATAATTACTTGTCCAATATCCACCTGGTTCAATTATGTTTTTTCCAAGCATCCAAATTGCAGGCCACGTTCCAGCGCCCACTGGGAGTTTTGCACGCGCTTCTACACGACCATATTTAAATGAAAATTTAGAATTTAATCTTGCAGAGGTAAATTGTTTTGTTTGCCCTTGATTGGCGAAAGTTTCTCGCTTGGCAACTATGTTTAGAATTCCATTACTAACATTTGAATTTACTTGACGATTGGTATAATGTTGAAGTTCGCCATTGTACCAACTAGTGCCATTTGGAAGCTGTGTTTGTGGAAACCAATTTGTAGCATTTATTACCCCATTTCCATCAAATTCATCACTCCAAACCAACGTATTAAAAACGGTTGCTTCGCCAGTGTATAAAAAATCGTCTAAATATGCTACAACTTGTGATGTATTGTTTTCACCATTAACCTGAAGGACCACTCTATTAAAATCAGATCGATTTAAAGGGTTTTGAGAAGTTGGATCTAAATTGATATAAGAATCATTGGCAAAATTAAAAGTAATGGTTTGCCATTGATTTAATACAATCGGCTTTATAATTTCACATTGTGTTGACCAAGGGACGCTGCTAGTTCCGTTTTGTAGTTTCAATGAAATTTGATTCGTTTGATTTCCAGTAATTCCGATTGATGGAACATATATTTTTAAAGTAAAAACACTACTTGATGCCAAATTAAAATTGAACCCTGCATTAAATTGAACATTGGCATATTGTCCGCCAATATCGGAATATTTTAATACTTTCGCGGAGGTATTCAATCCATTTGAATAAGGATTTGTATAATTAATATCCATTCCGCAATCATCGCCATACCAACTTGTAATAGTACTATTGCCTTCAAAATTGTCTTGAGCGATTTGAGCTTGTGAATAAAATAAAGTAGTCGAAAATAAAAGAAATATATAAATATAAAGACGCATGAATAGCTTATTGAATTATTGTTCCAAATTTAGTATAATTTTAGTTGCAACCAATATAATTAACATCCATAAACGAATTAATATTCTAATAAATCAATGTATTTGTGTTTAAATACAAATTATAGAAATTGAAATTTCACAAAAAATCTTCATAATTTAAAATAAGAACTGCTTTTTTTTAAAAATACATTACATTTACAAAAAACGATTCAGGTGATTCATTATTCCATTTACGAAAATAAAAATAGCGACCAATGGGTGACTTTTGTTCACGGAGCGGGCGGTAGTTCTTCTATTTGGTTTAAACAAATAAGGGATTTTCAAAAGCAACATAATGTTTTGTTATTGGATCTTCGTGGACATGGCGGTTCAAAATCGCCTATAAAATCTACTTTCAATCAAAAATATACTTTTACGGCTTTGGCCAATGATATTTTAGAAGTTCTGGATCATCTGAAAATTGAAAAATCCCATTTTGTTGGCATTTCTTTAGGAACCATTTTAATTCGTCAAGTGGCAGAAATGTATCCCAATCGGGTGCAAAGTATGATTCTTGGTGGCGCAATTTTGAAAATGAATTTCCGCTCACAAATATTAATGAAATTGGGAAATATATTCAAATATGTGCTTCCTTATTTGATTTTGTATCGCTTTTTCGCCTTCGTAATTATGCCGAAAACAAATCATAAACAATCCCGAATTTTGTTTATTAATGAAGCAAAAAAATTATACCAAAAGGAATTTATCAAATGGTTCAAATTAACCGCAGAAATTAATCCGGTATTAAAATGGTTTCGCCAAGTTGAATTGAATATTCCAACGCTTTATGTCATGGGGCAAGAAGATTATATGTTTCTTCCATCCGTTCGTAAAGTGGTCGAAAAGCATTACAAATCGTCTCAATTATTTGTGATTCAGGAATGTGGTCACGTGGTAAATGTAGAACAACCAGCCACTTTTAATAAAACGGTACTTTCGTTTATTAATGCTTCAAAATAAAAAAAACCAGTACCTTTTGAGTACTGGAAATTTTCCCTTTAACTAACAACAAATAAACTAATATTCTGCTGCAAATATCAGTAATAGTATAACGTTTTTAGTTATCTAAATGTTATGATTTTGTATTCTTTTTATCTTGAATCGCAAACACACTTTGAAGGATTGATGAGGTTCTCGCTTTCAAATTAACACGAATTTCTTTTTCCTCAATCGCAATCATTTTGAACACGCCTTTCATCGTTTCGTTGGTTACATAATCATTCAAATCAGGATTTACTTTTTTTACCAATGGAATGGAATTGTATTTTTTAATGATTTGTTCCCAAATTTTATTCGCATTAACTTTGTTTAAAGAAGTTGCAATTACGGGATTGAATTTTGCATATAAATCGGTTGAAGTGGCGCTTTGCAAATAAGTTGTAGCCGCATCTTCATTTCCCAATAATATGGTTTTCGCATCCGTGAAACTGATGTTTTTTACGGCATCTACAAATATTGGCGTGGCTTCTTTAACCGCGTTTTCGGCAGCTCTATTCAAAACCAACAAGCCTTCATCGGCCATTTTTCCTAATCCAAGACTTCGTAATGCTTTATCTACTTTTTGTAATTCGGATGGCAATACAATTTTTACAAGTTCATTTTTATAAAACCCATCGGTTTCCGTTAATTTGGAAACTTGTTTCGCGATTCCATTATTTAAGGCTTCTTTCAAACCCTCGCTAATGTCTAGTTTTGGATCATTTAAAGTGATTTTTGCAATTTTTTCTTTTCCTTTTTTTAACAAATTATTGATTTGCCCCTGACTAATTATGGGAACAAATAAAAGTAAAATAACTATTCTTTTCATAAATTTTTGTTTTCTCAAAGTTACGCTAAATCTAGATTTTTTTATTATACCCTTCTATTAATATTTTCATAAAAACCAATTCGTTATTATTTTGATAATTATTTATGTCGATTTTTATTATTTCCGTAAATTGCACCACATATAATGACACAAAAATAAAGATGGAGCAATCTAAACCCTATATTCCCAACAATAAAGTAAGAATTGTAACGGCAGCCGCACTTTTTGACGGACACGATGCGGCTATCAATATTATGCGAAGAATTATTCAATCGACAGGGGTAGAAGTAATTCACCTTGGGCACGATCGAAGTGTCGAAGAAGTTGTAAATACTGCTATTCAGGAAGATGCTAACGCAATCGCAATTACGTCTTATCAAGGCGGTCACAATGAATATTTCAAATATATGTTTGATTTGCTTAAAGAAAAAGGGGCTAATCACATAAAAATATTTGGCGGTGGTGGCGGTGTTATTCTACCAACCGAAATTGCCGAATTAGAAAAATACGGTATTTCCAAAATTTATTCTCCAGATGACGGCCGCGCGATGGGTTTACAAGGAATGATAAATGATTTGGTTTCAAAATCGGATTATTCGATTGGCGATAAATTAACCAATGAAATTGAATTATTAGACGTTAAAAATCCGATTGCGATTGCTAGAATTATTTCGGCAGCCGAGAATTTTCCGGAAATTGCAAAACCAATTTTAGATAAAATCCATTTAAAGAACAAAACCAATAAAACACCTGTTCTCGGAATTACTGGAACTGGAGGCGCTGGAAAATCTTCTTTGGTAGACGAATTAGTTCGTCGTTTTCTTATTGATTTTCCCGAAAAAACCATCGGAATTATCTCTGTTGATCCCTCAAAAAGAAAAACAGGCGGCGCGCTTTTGGGTGATAGAATCCGAATGAACGCCATTAATGATTCCCGTGTTTATATGCGTTCGTTGGCTACAAGACAATCCAATTTGGCTTTGTCAAAATATGTTGCCGAAGCGATTCAAGTCATAAAAGCGGCGAATTATGACATTATTATTCTTGAAACTTCAGGAATTGGACAATCGGATACTGAAATTATGGATCATTCCGATGTTTCTTTATATGTAATGACGCCCGAATTTGGTGCCGCAACCCAGTTGGAAAAAATCGACATGCTGGATTTTGCTGATTTGGTGGCTATTAATAAATTCGACAAACGTGGCGCCCTTGATGCCCTTCGCGATGTAAAAAAACAATTTAAAAGAAATCACAATCTTTGGGATGCAAAATTGGAAGATTTACCAGTTTTTGGAACCATTGCATCCCAGTTTAACGACCCTGGAATGAATCAATTGTATAAAGCAATTATGGATTCGGTTAATGAAAAAACGCAATCTGATTTGCAATCCTCGTTTCAAATCACACGTGAAATGAGCGAAAAAATATTCGTTATTCCTTCCAACAGAACCCGTTATTTATCTGAGATTTCTGAAAATAATAGAAAATATGATGCTACAGCAAACGCTCAATCGCAAGTAGCGCAAAATCTATTTGGAATTTATAAAACCATTGAAGGTATTTCTGGAAAGGAACCAATAATAGATAAATACGGCATTCATTTAGAAGAATTAGGGGCTAATAAAAATGACGTTTTTTTGAAATTGCTTTTAGGCGAATTTGACCGAATCAAAATGAAATTAGATGCTTATAATTGGGAAATAATTACCACATGGAAAGATAAAGTGACTACTTATAAAACACCAATTTATAGTTTTCTTGTTCGTGATAAAGAAATCAAAATTGAAACACAAACCGAAAGTCTTTCCCATTTAAAAATCCCAAAAATTGCGTTACCAAAATACGAATCTTGGGGCGATATTTTGCGTTGGGTTTTACAAGAAAATGTACCTGGCGAATTTCCATTTACCGCAGGTTTATATCCATTTAAAAGAGAAGGAGAAGACCCGTCTCGAATGTTTGCCGGCGAAGGCGGACCCGAACGAACCAATAAACGGTTTCATTATGTAAGCGCCGGATTACCAGCAAAACGTTTGTCTACCGCTTTTGATAGCGTAACTTTATATGGAAACGACCCTCACATTCGCCCCGATATTTATGGGAAAATTGGAAATGCCGGAGTTTCGATTTGTTGTTTGGATGATGCCAAAAAATTATATTCTGGTTTTGATTTGGTTCATGCGTTAACTTCCGTAAGTATGACAATAAACGGGCCTGCGCCAATGCTTTTAGGGTTTTTCTTAAATGCCGCAATCGATCAACAATGTGAGTTGTATATCAAAGCCAATGGTTTAGAAAAAGAAATAACAGAGAAAATAAAACAAATATTCAACAAAAAAGGCACTGAAAGACCAAAATACCAAGGCGATTTGCCGGAAGGAAATAATGGTTTAGGCCTTTTTTTACTGGGCGTTACAGGAGATATGGTTTTGCCTTTAAATGTTTATAACGACATTAAAAATAAAACACTTTCGCAAGTTCGTGGAACGGTTCAAGCGGATATTTTAAAAGAAGACCAAGCACAAAACACTTGTATTTTTTCGACCGAATTTGCGTTGCGATTGATGGGTGATGTGCAGGAATATTTTATTAAAAACAATATAAGAAACTTTTATTCCGTTTCGATTTCGGGATATCACATCGCAGAAGCAGGCGCCAATCCAATTTCCCAATTGGCATTTACACTTTCAAATGGTTTCACCTACGTGGAATATTATTTAAGTCGTGGAATGGATATTAACGATTTTGGGCCTAATTTATCATTCTTTTTTTCCAATGGAATTGATCCAGAATATGCAGTAATTGGACGTGTGGCGCGTAAAATTTGGGCAAAAGCGATGAAAAATAAATATGGAGCAAACGAAAGAGCGCAAATGTTGAAATACCACATTCAAACTTCGGGACGTTCTTTGCACGCTCAAGAAATTGATTTTAATGATATTCGTACAACACTTCAAGCTTTGTATGCCATTTATGATAATTGCAATTCCTTACATACCAATGCTTATGACGAAGCCATAACTACCCCGACCGAAGAATCTGTCCGGCGAGCCATGGCCATTCAATTGATTATTAATAAAGAATTGGGATTAACCAAAAACGAAAATCCCGTTCAAGGATCTTTTATTATCGAAGAATTAACCGATTTGGTTGAAGAAGCCGTTTTGCAAGAGTTTGAACGAATTTCGGAACGTGGCGGCGTTCTTGGGGCTATGGAAACAATGTACCAACGTTCAAAAATACAAGAAGAAAGTTTGTATTATGAAACCTTGAAACACAATGGCGATTTTCCGATAATTGGTGTAAATACGTTTTTGAGTTCCAAAGGTTCTCCAACCATCATTCCGGCCGAAGTGATTCGTGCTACCGAAGAAGAAAAGCAATATCAAATCACGATGTTACAACAATTGCATCAATCCAATCAAGAAAATGTAAAATTACATTTAACCGATTTGCAGGATGCGGCAATCAAAAATCAAAATCTATTTGAGCATTTAATGGAAGCTACAAAAGTTTGTTCTTTGGGTCAAATTACAGAATCACTATTCAAAGTTGGTGGCCAGTATAGAAGAAATATGTAAACAAAAAGCGTGTGAATCGCTCATTCCGATTTTTAGGATTTATTTAATTTTCTCTAAATTCAAATAGCCAATATGAAGTTCATCTTCTGGAAGTAATTCTTTTGATGGGGTTATTTTTAATGAATATTGGTTCTTTAAAGTATCTGGTAGAATATCGGCAACATTATAAATATCATCAACATCGATTCCGTATTTGTCATCAATATGGGAAGTAGCGCCTTTGAATCCGAAATGTTTATAGAAACTAGTAGCTTTTGCTTTTTTTGTGGCTTCCGCCAAGGTTTTACCGGTTGCCAAAATTTTATAATGAAATTCTTCCAATTCATTTTCTTTATAACCGCCAAGGTTAATGAAAAATAAATCAGCTTCGTTTTTTTGTAACCCATTTTTAGAAACGACTTCAATTTTACGATTATCAACGGTGTTGACTTCGCGCCAAGAATCAATGTGGATTTTTCCTTTGGCTTCAGGCCAAAACGCTTTCATTTGGGGGATTAATTCTATAAGCGAATTGCCAATTCCAAAAAAAATATCGTGTTGTTCGGTAAAACGGCCACTTGGTCGACAACCAATAAGTATCATATATAGTTTCATAATCACAAAAATAAATTAAAATACTTTGAAATTTGACTTCAAAAAAATATATTTGGTTTGATTTTTGAAATAAAGTAACGAAACAAATTAAATAGCTATCATGAAAAAAATTATTATGTTATTTGTCGGAATTGCAGCATTGAGTTTTAATAGCTGTATTGGGCCAGAAGGCGAACAAGGTCCAACGGGATATTCTGCAGAAGCAGAAGTATTTGAATTAAAAAACATCGATTTTGGCTATAATGCAACTGATGGATATACCATTTATCAAACATTAAATCCGAGAATTTTATCTTCAGATACAGCTTTGATCTATAGAATGTCAGGTTTAATTAATTCTACAACTCCAATTTGGCAATTAATTCCAAGAACTTTGTATTTGCCTCAAGGCGAATTGGATTATGATTATGATTTTAGCAGAGAAGATTTTACGATTTATGCTGGCGGAACTTATGATTTAGGTTTTACACCTTCATATGTTGAAAATCAGACTTTTAGAATTGTAATTGTCCCAGGTTATTTTTCAAAAGGAAGTCAACAAGATTATAGCGATTACAATAATGTAATAAAAACCTATCATATTGATGAATCTAAAATCAAACAATTAAATTAGTTTTCAATTTTAATTCAATAAAAAAGTGCTTTCGTTTGAAAGCACTTTTTTTATTTATAATTACCGAATTTATAAAGCCGATTTAACAGTTTTGATAATTCGAGCAGCAATTTTGTAGGGATCACCATTAGAAGCAGGTCTTCTATCTTCCAACCAGCCTTTCCAACCTTTTTGAACGGTCATCAAAGGAATTCGTATTGAACAGCCTCTGTCCGAAACGCCATAAGAGAAATCGTGAATAGAAGCTGTTTCATGTTTTCCGGTCAAACGTTGGTCGTTGTATGCGCCGTAAACAGCAATATGTTCCGCAGTAACGGGTCTGAAAGCTTCACAAATTTTTTCGTAAGTAGCTTGGTCGCCACAAGTACGCAACACTTCGTTTGAGAAGTTAGCGTGCATTCCAGAACCATTCCAATCGGTATCTCCTAGAGGTTTTGGATGATATTCAATATAATAACCATATTTTTCAGTCAATCGATCTAATAAATAACGGGCAACCCAAATTTCATCTCCGGCTTTTTTTGCGCCTTGAGCAAACAATTGAAATTCCCATTGTCCGCAAGCTACCTCTTGATTAATTCCTTCAAAGTTAATTCCGGCGGCGATACACAAATCAGCGTGTTCTTCAACTAAAGCTCTTCCGTGTGTATTTTTTCCGCCTACAGAACAATAATACATCCCTTGTGGCGCTGGATATCCGCCAATTGGAAATCCTAATGGCAATAAAGTTTTGGTATCCATAATGAAATATTCTTGCTCAAATCCGAACCAGAAATCACCATCATCATCAATTGTTGCGCGCCCGTTTGAAGCGTGTGGCGTTCCATCGGCATTCATAACCTCGGTCATTACTAAATAACCATTTTTACGCGATGGATCTGGATAAATGGCAACAGGAACAAGCAAACAATCAGAAGAACCACCTTCGGCTTGTTTTGTTGAGGAACCATCAAAAGACCAATTGCCAATTTCGGCTAATGTTCCTTTAAAATTGTCATGATCTTCTACTTTAGTTTTACTTCTTAAATTTTGAGTTGGTTCGTATCCGTCTAACCAAATGTACTCTAACTTTATCTTTGCCATAATTATATAAATTAAGATTATTAAATCGTTACGGCAAATTTAATTAAAATGATTTACCTATATAAAAATAGGGGGGTGTTTTATTTATTAGATAGTTATTTTTAATAATATTGTATTTTGAATAGGGGTAAAGTTATAAAATTGCAATTATTAACAATAAAATTGTATAAAATGATAATTAATAAGAATTTTTTTTTAGACAATTTTATATCTTTGTAATCAATATAATGTGTACTAATTTCTAAAAATCAATTCTATGGCAACTTTACGTTTTCAAGCTTTAAAAGAAGCATCCAACAGAGACTTAATTAAATTTGAAGAATCCGATAAAAAATCGACACTTTTTGGTTCGAATGTTTTTAATGATAAAGCGATGAGGCAATATTTAACGGCCGATGCTTTCAAAGGTGTTCGCGATGCCGTTTTACATGGAACGAAAATTGACAGAAAATTAGCCGATTATATTGCAATGGGCATGAAAGAATGGGCCGTTTCAAAAGGCGTGACACATTATACGCATTGGTTTCAACCTTTAACGGGAACTACTGCCGAAAAACACGATGCTTTTTTTGAAACTTCTTATGATGGAAGCGACCCCGTAGAAAAATTTGGGGGTGGACAATTAGTACAACAAGAACCAGACGCTTCGAGTTTTCCAAATGGCGGAATCAGAAATACATTTGAAGCCAGAGGATATACCGCTTGGGACCCAACGTCTCCTGCTTTTATTTTTGGAACTACTTTGTGTATTCCAACTGTTTTTATTTCCTACACTGGAGAAGCTTTGGATAATAAAATCCCACTCCTACGAGCCCTATCGGCCATGGATGATGCCGCAACCGAAGTGTGTAAATATTTTGATAAAAACGTCAAAAAAGTAACTGCAACCCTTGGATGGGAACAAGAATATTTCTTAATTGATAAATCATTGGCCAATTCTCGACCGGATATTATGATGACTGGAAGAACCTTGCTTGGTCATACTTCTGCCAAAGGGCAACAACTCGATGACCATTATTTTGGGTCAATTCCAACGCGGGCTTTGACTTATATGAGAGATTTGGAGCAAGAATGTATGTTACTTGGAATTCCTGTGAAAACCCGTCACAACGAAGTTGCGCCCAACCAATTTGAATTGGCGCCAATATTTGAAGAAACCAATTTGGCCGTTGATCATAATTGTCTTTTAATGGATGTTATGCAGAAAGTCGCCGAACGTCATAATTTTAAAGTGTTATTTCACGAAAAACCTTTTAAAGGTGTAAATGGTTCGGGAAAACACAATAACTGGTCATTAGCAACCGATACGGGCGTGAATTTATTAAGTCCGAGTAAAACGCCGATGAGTAATTTGCAATTTTTGACTTTCTTTATTAATACAATTAAAGCCGTAAACGATTATGAAGCTTTGTTGCGAGGCGCTATCGCAACGGCAAGTAATGACCATCGTTTGGGAGCAAATGAAGCGCCGCCAGCAATTATTTCCGTATTTATTGGAGCGCAATTGACAAAAGTTTTGGCTGAATTAGAAGGCGTAACCGCTGGTAAATTATCTCCAGAAGAAAAAACAGATTTAAAATTAAATGTCGTTGGAAAAATTCCGGATGTGCTTTTGGATAATACTGATAGAAACCGAACGTCTCCTTTTGCTTTTACTGGAAATAAATTCGAATTTAGAGCGGTGGGTTCTTCTGCGAATTGTGCCAATGCAATGACAACTTTAAATACGATTGTTGCCAAACAATTGAAAGATTTTAAAGTGGCAGTTGATGTTTTGATTGATACAAAAGACATGAAAAAAGACGATGCTATTTTCAATGTTTTGAGAGAATATATCAAACAATCGAAAAAAATCCTTTTTGAAGGCGATGGATATAGCGAAGAATGGGAAAAAGAAGCGGGAAAAAGAGGTTTAAGCAATTTTAAAACAACGCCAGAAGCTTTGAAAGCAAGAGCGTCCAAACAAGCCTTGGATTTGTTTTCCGAAATGGGAATTATGAATCACATTGAAGTGGAAGCTCGTTATGAAATTGAATTGGAAGAATACACCAAAAAAATCCAAATTGAAGGCCGTGTTTTAGGCGATTTGTCTCAAAATCACGTTATTCCGACGGCGATTCGTTATCAAAACACATTAATAGAAAACGTGAAAGGTTTGAAGGAAATTTTTGGCGCCGATTATGAAAAAATCGGAAAGGAACAAATTTCGTTAATCCGACAAATATCGGGTCATATTGAAGGAATTAATACCAAAGTCGACGAAATGACCGAAGCTAGAAAACTAGCAAATGGGTTGACCGATGCGCAAAAAATGGCCGAAGCTTATTGTAATAAAGTAAAACCGTATTTTGATGTCATCCGAAATCATTGCGATAAATTAGAATTATTAGTCGATAATGAAAATTGGACTTTAACCAAATACAGAGAATTATTATTCACAAAATAATAGTTTATTATACTAATTTCAAACCCGATTCGTTTGTTGTGAATCGGGTTTTTTATTATAAAATAAAAAAGTAACTTTGTTTCTGTATTAAAGGTATTCCTATGAAAATGAAATATTTATTGTTGTTTATTTTTATGAACGCATTGACATTGTCAGCGCAGAAAAAAATTGACGTTTTTTTCGACTTCAATAAATATGATATCAACCCGATTGCCAAACAATATTTGCTGAATTGGATCGAAACCAGCTCGGATATTGAAGTCCAAAAAATATATGGTTTTTGCGATTGGAAAGGAACCAATACTTATAACGATTCGTTATCCTACCAAAGAGTTCAAGCGGTTTATGATTTTTTGAAGCAACAAAAAGTGGCTATTAAAACCGATTATGAAACCAAAGGTTTTGGTGAAGATTTTGAACAATCAAAAGTACAAGCCGAGAATAGAAAAGTGAGCATTCTTTATGGAAAAATTGTTATTGCTAAACCAAAAACAAAAGAAGCCATAATGCTCGAAGAATTAAATTTGAAAATTAAAACAGCAAAAATAGGCGAATCCATTCGATTGAAAAATATCAATTTCTTTAATAAATCGCCTCGATTATTGCCTGTTTCGAAGCCTGTTTTGTATGAACTGCTTTGTGTGATGAACGACAATCCAAAATTAAAGATTGAGATTCAAGGGCACATTTGTTGTCAAATTCTTCCCGGTCAATATGATGTTTCGGCGGCACGAGCACGAGCGGTTTATGTCTTTTTAGTTCAAAATGGAATCAACAGAAAACGCCTTACATATAAAGGTTATGGCAATACAAAACCGATTCATCCAATTCCAGAAAAATCGGCGGAAGAAGAAGAAGAAAATCGTCGGGTGGAAATACTAGTTGTTGAAAATTAGTTAAAACTATTAGAATAAACTCCTTCTTATATCCCAAATCATATTCCTATCTTTGTCCGATAACTACACTACAAAAAAATGAGTTCAGATACTAGCAAACGCTATGCCCTTCGCGGTGTTTCGGCTTCCAAAGAGGATGTTCATAATGCCATTAAAAATATCGATAAAGGATTATTTCCTCATGCTTTTTGCAAAATTGTCCCCGATTATTTAACCAACGATGCTGATTATTGTTTGATTATGCACGCCGATGGAGCTGGTACAAAATCGTCTTTGGCGTATATGTATTGGAAAGAAACGGGCGATATTTCGGTATGGAAAGGCATCGCGCAAGATGCTTTAATCATGAATATTGACGATTTATTATGTGTTGGTGCAACCGATAATATTTTACTTTCTTCAACCATTGGAAGAAACAAAAACTTAATACCGGCGGAAGTTATTTCGGCGATAATTAACGGAACTGAAGAACTAATTGCCGAACTCAAAACCTTTGGGGTGACCATTCATTCTACTGGTGGCGAAACCGCCGATGTGGGCGATATCGTTCGAACTATCATTGTGGATTCTACCGTGACGGCTCGGATGAAACGTAGCGATGTTATTGATAATGCTAACATTCAAGCGGGGGATGTGATTGTTGGTTTGGCTTCTTTTGGTCAAGCCAAATATGAGAAAAGCTATAACGGCGGAATGGGAAGCAATGGTCTTACTTCGGCGCGACATGATGTTTTTGAAAAATATTTGGCATCGAAATATCCTGAGAGTTTTGACGCTGCTGTTCCTTCGGAATTAATCTATTCGGGACAAGTGAAATTGACGGATTCCGTAGAAAATTCTCCTATTGACGCTGGAAAATTAGTGCTTTCGCCAACACGAACTTATGCTCCAATTATTAAGAAAATCCTCGATACGTATTCGTCTGATACTATTCATGGTATGGTGCATTGTAGCGGTGGAGCGCAAACCAAAATATTGCATTTCCTGCCTGCCGAAGAGGAAGGTGTTGAAAATCTTCATATTATTAAGGACAATTTGTTTCCTGTGCCTCCTTTGTTTCAATTGATTCAGGAGCAATCCAAAACGGATTGGAAAGAAATGTATCAAGTGTTTAATTGTGGTCATCGGATGGAGATTTATGTTCCAGAAATGGTTGCAAATGACATTATAGCCATTTCAGAATCATTTGGCGTAGCAGCCCAGATTGTGGGTAGGGTAGAAGCATCAGCTACAAAAAAATTGACAATCACCAGTGAATATGGTGTTTTTGAATATTAATGATATCACTTTTCTTAATTACCTTTGAGCCTTTAACCTTTAAACCTTTTTTGCTATGTACGAATTACTCTTTTGGAAATACGAAGAAGGCATATATTTGAACCATCATGAAGTGTATGAAGCGCTTTGTGAGCAACAATTTGTGGATGGTTTGGAAACGATTCCGACGGCGGTCATCATCAATAGGATCGCTGGATTGTTCTCCAAATGGGAACGAGTGGACGAGAATAGCTGGAAAAACACTTCGGGTCCAGGGGCTTTTCACGTTATTACAACTTTGCAAAGCATCAAGATTGATTGCTATGGCACCGAAGGAAAAACTATGGATGTTCTGGCCAATGCGTTAGAGGAGTTTCAATGTCCGCTTTACGACCCTCAAGTTCCGGTGCGCTATGATGGGAATGAGTAGTATTAATTTATTTAAAACAAAAAAATGAAAATCAATCTTAAAAACGGCATCGACAAACTTGTGTTCGGAATGAAACAATCGGATGTTACGGCGCTTTATGGTCAACCCAACAGTAATTATAATGATGAAGATGACAATGTGATTTTTGCCTACAACGCCCAAAAAATGCGCTTGACGTTCTATAAAGATGAGGATTTTAAGTTAGGTTATATTGTAGCTTCTAGCCAAGATTTAGAATTGTTTGGTATTAAAATAATGGATAAAAACATAAACGATGTCCAATCGGATATGGCTAAAAATGGCATTGCCAAATTCACTCAGGAGGCTTTTGATACGTTCGAGAATTATTTTAATGAAGCCAATTGGATTATTTTTCAAACCGAATTTGATGAGGTGGTTAAGTTTGAAATTGGCGCAATTATTAACGATATGGACGAATTTGAATGGAAGTTTAAGAAATAGTTTTTTTATATAAATAGAAAAAGGCACAGAAGAATTACTCTTTTGTGCCTTTTTTTGTTGTTGTTGAATTTGAATTATTTTGCCGCTGGAATAGGCGCTTTATCCGTTAATTCTATTTCGAAAATGATATTGGCATTGGGTGGAATTACACCTCCAGCACCTCTTTCGCCATAACCTAATTTTGATGGAATGAATATCACGGCTTTGTCGCCAATAGCCATTTGTTCAACTCCTTCGATGAAACCAGGAATCAAACCATCTTTTTTACCCGCTTGGAAAGGAAAAGGTTGGTATCCGTTTTGTGTTGCTCTGTTTTGGTCGAATTTTCCGCATGTTTTTGCCACATCTTCTTTGCAGCTATCAAACAAACTTCCGTCTTCAAGATAACCTGCATAATTAATATAAACGGTTGCTCCATCGGCTGGTTTTGCACCGGCTCCTTTTTGAACGATGTTGTATATTAATCCGCTTGCAGTTGTTGTTCCTGCAGCTTTTATAACAGCTAATTCAGCTACTTTTGCGGCTTTTACTGCTCCGAATTTTTCGTCGTATATTTTTTTTGCTTCTGCTTCTGCAACGGCTTGTTTGGCTCTGGCTTCTGCTTGAGCAGCCGCTTGTTTTTTATCATCATCGCCTTTGTTGGCAAAGTAATCGGAGAATACTTTTACGGCATCAAATTTTTTAGCTGCGTCTCCTTTTCTAATAATTGTAATGGTATTCATTACATCGTCTTGAACAACAGCATTAACGGTTTCCATTCCACTTACAACATGTCCGAAAATAGTATGTTTTCCGTTTAACCAAGGTGTTTCTTTGTGTGTAATGAAAAATTGGCTGCTGTTGGTTGCAGGCCCAGAATTGGCCATAGCCAAAATACCTCCTTTGTCAAAAATTAATTCAGGAAGACACTCGTCTTTAAAACTGTATCCCGCACCTCCAGAACCATTTCCGGCTGGATCGCCCCCTTGAATCATAAAGTCTTTGATCACGCGGTGAAATTTCAATCCATTATAATAAGGTTTTCCTTTAAGTTTTTCATCGGCAACAAATGTGTTGGTTCCTTCGGCCAAAGAGATAAAATTGGCTACTGTGATAGGTGCTTTTTGGTATTCTAATTGGACTACAATTTTCCCTTTTGATGTTACAAATTCAGCAAAAATTCCTTCGTTAGCAACAGTTGTTTTTGTTGTAGCTACAGGTTTTTTAGTAGCTGTAACTTTTTTTGTGTTTTGGGCTTGAGCTGCAGTTAGTGCAATAAACAAGAAAAACAGCATTTTAAATTTCATTTTCATGGGTTTTGATTATTAATTGTTATTATTTATTTTAATTAGGTTGCATTAGTTCAACTTCAAATATAATGTTCGCGTTTGGCGGAATTACACCACCAGCTCCGGCTTCTCCATATCCTAGTTTTGACGGGATGAATAAAACCGCTTTATCGCCATAATTCATATTTTCGATTCCCTCAATAAATCCAGGAATCATGCCGTCTTTTTTGCCTGCTTCAAAAGGAATTGGCGTATATTGTTTCGCATCTGCTCTTCGTTGATCAAATTTTCCAAATGCCTTTGCAACGGATTCAATACTGCTGTCAAAAAGAGTTCCGTCTTCCAAAAATCCTCCATAATGAATTGAAATTGGCGTTCCGCTTGACGGTTTTTGGTTACTTCCTTTTTTTACAATAATAAATTGAAGTCCACTTTTGGATACTTTGGAGGCGGCTTTTAATTGTTGAAAATAAGCTACTTTGGCAGCAATTACGGGTTTGTATTTTTCAACGTAAATTCGTTTGTTTTCAGCATCAATAGCGGCTTGTTTTTTTAGATTTTCGGCTTCATTTGCAAAGAAATTAGAAAATACTTTAACAGCATCAAATTTTTTCGCGGCTTCGCCTTTACGAATAATCGTAATGCTTTTGATGACATCGTTTTGTTCAATTTTGTTGACTGTTTCCATACCGTTTTCAACCACATGTCCAAAAATAGTATGCAATCCATTTAGCCAAGGAGTTGTAGTGTGGGTGATGAAAAATTGACAGCTATTGGTTCCTGGTCCAGAATTGGCCATTGCCAAAACGCCACCGTCATCAAATTTCATATCGGTAATTTCATCTCTAAACTTATAGCCTGTATCGCCTGTCCCATCTCCAATTGGGTCGCCCCCTTGAATCATAAAATTCGGAATCACGCGATGAAATTTTAATCCGTCGTAAAGAGGTTTTCCTTTGCAATCATCTTTTACAAAAGTGTTTTTTCCTTCTGCCAATGAAACGAAATTAGCCACCGTTATGGGTGTTTTTTCATAATCCAATTGGGCAATAATCGTCCCTTTGTTAGTTTCGATTTGCGCATATAATCCATCTTTTAGGTGGTTATTGGCTTCTTTGCAAGAGGCAAATAATATTAGAAGTACTACTAAACTAAAAATCTTTTTCATTTGTAACTTATTTATTTGTTGAAATAATTTGCGTTTCATTTTGGCTTGGATCTTGTTTGATGTCGTTTAAAGTAACGGTACAAATAATCGGTTCGTTGA
Source organism: uncultured Bacteroidota bacterium (assembly GCA_903839195.1). Lineage (GTDB taxonomy): Bacteria > Bacteroidota > Bacteroidia > Flavobacteriales > Flavobacteriaceae > Flavobacterium. The sequence continues at coordinate 32,512 of CAIMBK010000046.1, forward strand.
TTCCAATTCGTCGGTCATCACCATGATAGCCAAAGGCCAAATGGGATGGGAAAAGAAAAGTGATTTTTTCATTTTTATGCATTAATTTGATACCATCGCGCAAACCAGAAATGATTTTTTGGTCTTTATCTACGGTATAAATTTGAGGACGCAATTCCAATTGGGAATAAATAACATTGTTATTTAAATCGGATATTTCGTAATCAAAATAGGCAATATATCCTTTTTTTGGACTCATGACATCGTTATTGTTTTTGGTTTCATAATAATACCAGTAGCCTTTTTTGGAAGCAATATAATTGATGTTTGGATTGCTTTTCATGATGGCCACAATTTTATCTTCTTCTGAAGCAACTAATTTTTTATTTCGCGCAATGGATTCTTTCATGAACGTCCCCGAAGATTGCGAAATAGGTTTTCTGGATTGTTGTTGGCTACAACTTGAAACCAAAAAAAGGGCGAAAAGCAGGAATAATGTAATTTTATTTTTCATTTTCAGGATGCGTTTTTGAGAGTAATTTTTCAAATTTTTCTATGGTTGCTTCAAGTGATAATTCCGATTTTCCTCCAGCAGCATTACTATGTCCGCCACCGCTGAAATGGGCTCTAGCAAATTCATTTACATCAAAACTACCTTGCGAACGGAACGATATTTTGATAATATTTTCTTCTTTGTTTTCGATGAAAATGGCTGTAAAATGAATGTTTTTTATTGTTAAACCATAATTCACAATACCTTCTGTGTCGCCTTTAATATGTTCAAAAGCATCCAATTCGGCTTGAGTTAATGTAATGTAAGACGTATTGTATTCCGGTAAAACTTTCATGTTTTGAAGTGCTTTTCCAAGCAACTGCAAACGATTATAGGAGTTATTATCAAAAAGTAAATTTGGAATTTGGATATTTTCAACTCCCAAATCGATAAATTCAGCCACAATTCGATGCGTTTGTCCCGTTGTTTTCGGATAACGAAAGGAACCCGAATCGGTTAAAATTCCGGTATATAAACAAGTAGCAATTGTTAAGTCTAAAGTATTTTTTTGATCCAAAAAGCCAATTACATTATAAACCATTTCGCAAGTTGAACCAATACTAGTATCGGAATAAGTCACTTTTGCATAATCATCTGGTTTTTGATGATGATCAATCATTACGAAAGGCGATTCGAGTGTTTTCAAAACATTTTCCATTTCGCCAACGCGATGCAAAGCATTAAAATCTAAAGTAAAAATAAGTTCGGCTTCTTGAAGAATTTTGGTTGTTTTTTCTTTGTCTTTTTCAAAAATCAAAACATTTGAGGCGCCTGGAATCCAAGATAAAAATTCAGGAAATTCATTAGGTGATATCACCACCGATTGATGGTTTAGTTTGATCAAAAAATGGTGCAATCCCAACGTGGATCCCATAGCATCGCCATCGGGATTTCGGTGCGGAATGATAACTATTTTTTTAGGAGTTGCCAATAACAACTTCAAGTCTTGAATTTCTGAATTTTTCATAGGACGCGAAGTTACATTTTTTTCCGAAAATAGAAACAATTTAACAAGATGTTACAATTATTTTGTAAGAATTAATCCCATCCAAACAGCAAACAAGCCCAGTAAGACGCTTCCGCTAATATATAAAAATGCCATAGCCGAATGATTGTTTTGAAAAAGTGAAATATTTTCAAATCCGAAGGTCGAAAATGTCGTGTATCCGCCGCAAAAACCGGTTATGAAAAGCCATTTCAAATCAGAATTTACAACTTGATTTTTCTCAAAAACACCCATCAATAAACCGATAATGAAACATCCTAAAACGTTTGTAATTAATGTAGCCAAAGGAAAAACACTCGCGTAATATTTTTGAACTAGCACCGAAGTCAAATACCTAAAAACGGAACCAATTCCGCCTCCAAAAGCAATTAATGTAAGTGTTCGAATCATAATTATTTGGAAGTTGCGATTACGAAGTTAAGTTTCAGCTTTACGCCAATTTGCATCAAATCGACTAAATCTTGTACTTTATTGTCAGCTGGAACACGAACAACCACTGTTTTATCGTTTGAAGTCGCTGTTTTTTCGTTCAAAACTTGTTCCAATTGGTCAAAAGCCACTTCTTGTTTGTTGACGTAATAAATTTTATCTTCGGTTACAGACAAACTAATATGGTCTTTGTTGGTTGTTTCGTTTGATTTTGCTTTTGGCAAACTTAATTTAATCACATTTGGATTGGCCAACGTAGAAATAATTAAGAAAAACAAAAACAAAAAGAACATGATGTCGCTCAACGACGAGGTCGGGATTTCAGCATGAAAGCGTTTATTTCGTTTTATAGCCATATTATTCTTGAATTACGGTAAGAATGTCTAACGTTTGTTTTTGAACTTTAAGCGAATAATTATCAATCATCATATTGAATAAATGATAAGCAGAATAGGCTACAACTCCCACAACAAGTCCGGCGCCACTACTAATCATTTTTTCGTATAATCCGCCAGAAATGGTTTGAATGTTTAAATTTCCGGTATTGGAAATGGTGTGAAATATTTTAATAACCCCCGAAATGGTTCCAATAAATCCAAGAATAGGCGCAATTCCGGAAATTAATCCAAGATTTCCAAGGCCTTTTTCCATTTGGGCAATTTCAAAATTCGCCGTTCGGTCCATAACGGATTCAATTTCGCTTATGGGTCTTCCAATGATGGAAATGCCGCTTCTTAAAATGTTGCTAGTGGCTGTATTTTCGCGATTACACAATTGAACCGCATTTTGAATTTTGCCTGTTTTTAATTGTAATTTGATTTCGTTAACCAAATTTACGTCTTGTTTTATCGCTTTTTTTATAGATAAATAACGTTCGATAATGACATAGAAGCAAAAGAAAAGCAACAAAATAATCGGAATAATCATAATTCCGCCTTTTAATAAAAAGTCTAAATAAGAAATATTTTCGGTTACACTGGCGTTCATTTCATTTGAAGCAGCTGTATTTGCAATTGAATCGGTAACAGGATTGGCCTGTAATAGCAAATTTAAAATCATCATAGTTGTTTCATTTATTTAGTAGGTAAGCAAAAGCGCTTAAGTTTTTTATATAGTCAGACAAAAATAAGTGTTTTTTTGAATACTTTATTTTCAAATACTAAAAGAATAACGAAACTTTTTTTAATTAAGTATTGATTTTGAATAGAAAGAAGGTTTTTGTGATTTTTTTCAGCCGTTCTTGTTTTTTAAATTCAAATAATAAAAGTATTTTTGCACATGCAACACAACGTACTTATTTTAGATTTCGGTTCACAATACACACAACTTATTGCCCGACGCGTTCGCGAGTTAAATATCTTCTGCGAAATTTTTCCCTATAATCATTTTCCAACGGATTTATCAAGTTACAAAGCCGTAATCCTTTCCGGAAGCCCATTTTCTGTTCGTGCTGATGACGCACCACATCCCGATTTGTCTCAAATTCGAGGGAAACTTCCTTTATTGGCGGTTTGTTATGGCGCGCAATATTTAGCCCATTTTCATGGTGGCGAAGTAGCCGCTTCAAACACACGAGAATATGGAAGAGCCAATTTGAATTTTATCAAAAGCGGTGAAGTTTTTTTTGATGGAATTTCTGAAAATTCTCAGGTTTGGATGAGCCATAGCGATACGATTAAAACCTTGCCTACAAATGGTGTGAAATTAGCCAGTACGCACGATGTGGAAAATGCCGCCTACAAAATTGAAGGTGAAACAACCTACGCGATTCAATACCACCCAGAAGTTTTTCATTCTACTGACGGAAAGCAAATGCTAGAAAATTTTTTAGTGAAAATTGCCGAAGTTCCACAAAATTTCACCCCAAATGCTTTTGTTAGTGAAATGGTTTCAGAATTGAAAGAAAAAGTACAAAATGACAAAGTAGTTCTTGGACTTTCAGGCGGCGTAGATTCTACCGTTGCGGCGGTTTTATTGCATCAAGCCATTGGCGAAAATCTGTATTGTATTTTTGTAAATAATGGGTTACTTCGAAAAAATGAATTCCAAAATGTTTTGGATCAATATAAAGGAATGGGACTCAACGTCAAAGGCGTTGATGCAACCGATCGATTTATGGAAGCTTTGGCCGGAATTGAAGATCCCGAATTAAAAAGAAAAGCCATAGGCCGCGTTTTTATTGAAGTTTTTGATGACGAAGCCCATCGAATTGAAAACGTAAAATGGCTTGCCCAAGGAACCATTTATCCCGATGTAATTGAGTCGGTTTCTGTTAAAGGACCTTCAGCAACCATAAAATCGCATCATAATGTAGGCGGTTTGCCGGATTATATGAAACTAAAAATAGTGGAACCGCTTCGAATGTTGTTCAAAGATGAAGTGCGTCGAGTTGGTGCCACTTTAGGAATTGATGCTGAATTATTAGGGCGTCACCCGTTTCCAGGACCTGGATTGTCCATTCGGATTTTAGGCGATATCACATTAGAGAAAGTCCGTATCTTGCAAGAAGTCGATGCTGTTTTTATTGACGGATTGAAATCTTGGGGATTATATGACAAAGTTTGGCAAGCGGGCGCAATATTATTGCCCGTAAATAGCGTTGGTGTAATGGGCGATGAGCGAACCTATGAAAAAGTGGTTGCGCTTCGTGCCGTTGAATCCACCGACGGAATGACCGCCGATTGGGTACATTTGCCTTATGATTTCTTGATGAAAGTGTCTAATGATATTATTAATAAAGTGCGCGGTGTGAATCGAGTAGTATATGACATAAGCTCAAAACCGCCGGCAACTATTGAATGGGAATAGGTTTTTATAATTATTTAAGTCTTAAAATATGTTGAAAAAAGTTATTTGCGTTTTTGTTTTTGCCTTTACAATTTCTGTTTTTGGTCAAAATTTCTTGAAACACACTGTTGTTTCAGGGGAAACAATAACCCAAATTGCTCAAAAATATTTCGTCACACCAGCGGATATTTACCAACTAAATCCCGATTGTCAAACTGGAATTCATCCTAATTCTATTTTGCTAATTCCCGCTAAATCATATTCAAATAATAAAACCAAAACTCATCAAGTAGCTCCAAAAGAAACTATTTATAGTATTGCAAAAGCATATGATATTAGCGTTGCAGATCTAGAAAAAGCAAATGGAGAGGCATTGAAATTAGGTTTAAAAATTGGACAAACCATTGTAATTCCATCCAAAAATGCCGTCATTAAAACGCCAATTAATTCTGAAAAAACAATTTTTCACGAAGTGCAACCCAAAGAAACCAAATACGGAATCGCAACAAAATATGGTATTTCAGTAGAACAACTTGAGAAACAAAATCCAGAAATTGTGGAAAGTTTGCCAATTGGTTTCCAACTTTTGATTTCTGGAAAAGCTTCTAAAACAATCGATATTCCGAAAAAAAGTAGTAATTCGATTTCAAATGTTGCTTTTTCTAAAAAGGCAATTTCCAATTTAATTGCAACAAAATCGGTTCAAAAGAAAAAAGAATTGGTGCTGTTGTTGCCGTTTAATATTTCAAAAATTGAAAGTGACACGATTAATTCGGTAGCTTCAAAACTGAAAACGGATAAATTTCTAAACATGACGTTGGATTTCTATTCTGGCGCATTAGTTGCGATTGATTCCGCCCGAACTTTGGGATTGAATGTTAATATCAAAATTTTAGATTCTCAAGAAACCAAAACTACTTCAAATGTTTCGAATCTTTTTGCGCAAAATAATTTAGAAAACTCCGATGCGATTATTGGGCCATTTTATCAGGCAAATATCGAAAAAATGGCCGAATTGGTTTCCAAAAATAATATTCCAGTCCTTTCGCCTTTGTCAAAAGAAATTGGAAAACCCTATTCGAATTTGTATCAATCCATGCCGACTAATGATGCCATGAAAAGTGCCGTTTTTGATTATATGCGTTCCAAAAACGGAAATATTGTAGCCGTTATTGACGCCAAAAAAACAGCCGTAAAACAATATATTTCTGAGAACCAAAAAGGGGTTCGTTTTGTAGGTTTAAATGAAAAAAACACTATTATTCAAGATAGTTTGCGAAAAGTTTTTAGCAAAAATAAAATGAATTTTGTGATTTTGGATTCGCAAAAAACAGGAATGATTTTGACTACAACCAATGCTCTGATTGCTTTGATGGCCGATTTTCAGATTCAGCTGGTAATTTTAGAACCCAATTCAACATTGGATTTTGAAGAAATTGATTTGACGCGATTAACCAAATTAAAATTGCTTTATCCTTCCATAACAAGAGAAAACGAGACGCCTGAAGCTTTGGTTTTTGAAAATGCGTATAAAAATAAAAATAAAATTTTTCCAAATCAATATGCTACGCGTGGATTTGATATTACATTTGATACTATTTTGCGATTGTCTCAAGACAAATCATTTGAAGAAACAAGCAATAATTCAGCAAGTGAACAAATTGAAAATAAATTTGATTATTTTAAAACCGCTAACGGATTTGTAAACAGAGGCGTTTTTATATTGTATTACGATGTCGATTTAACCATAAAAGTTGCCAATTAATGACTTCAAAAATTACCTATTTAGGAGAATTACGAACTTCCTCCATTCATATTCAGTCGGGATCAGAAATCATTTCGGATGCGCCTTTGGATAATAATGGAAAAGGAGAAGCTTTTTCGCCAACCGATACCTTTGCCAATGGTTTTGGTAGTTGTATGCTTACCGTAATGGGCATCAAAGCAGCTGAAATGAAAGTGAATATTTCGCAATCTACGGCTGAGATTACAAAAGTTATGGCCGCTGAACCAAGAAGAATTTCTGAAATTCATGTTGTTTTTAATATTTACGGAGTTTTGGATGATAAAACCAAAACTATTTTGGAACGAACCGCAATGACTTGTCCCGTTCATTATAGTTTGCATCCAGATATCAAGAAAGTGATTACTTTTAATTGGCAATAAACCCAAATTTGGATTCACAACAAAAAAGTTTAATCGAACTCGCTCACACGAAAATGCCTTTTGGAAAATATGAAGGCTGGCATCTGATTGATTTGCCTGAATATTATGTGGTTTGGTATAGCAACAAAGGATTTCCAAAAGGAAAATTGGGCGAACAATTGCAATTAATTTACGAACTAAAACTAAACGGTTTGGAAGAATTAATTCGGAATATCAGAAAAAAATATCCTAAACAATAATTTAGATTTTAAGATTATTATATTATTATAATTTTAGATTTGATAATTTTATAAACATCCAATTAAATTCGTATTTTTGCTTCGTTTTTATCAGGATTTTTTAGTTTTAAATAAAGACGCATTGCAATCCTCAATACAAAGAGGAGAAATCCAAAAAACAAAAACAACACAACAAGTACGGCCAGCTTCATAGTTGTCCTAAAAAAAAAACAATGAATCAAACGAAATATATTTTTGTTACTGGCGGTGTAACTTCCTCATTAGGAAAGGGAATTATAGCGGCATCATTAGCAAAATTATTACAAGCACGAGGCTACCGAACGACTATTCAGAAATTTGACCCTTATATCAATGTTGATCCCGGAACGCTTAATCCATACGAACACGGCGAATGTTATGTTACCGATGACGGTGCTGAAACCGATTTGGATTTGGGTCATTACGAACGATTTTTAAACGTTCCTACTTCACAAGCCAACAATGTTACCACCGGACGAGTCTATCTTTCTGTCATTGAAAAAGAACGAAGAGGCGAATTTCTTGGAAAAACCGTGCAAGTGGTACCGCATATTACCAACGAAATTAAGGAACGCATGCAATTGCTCGGAAAATCGGGCGATTTTGATATTGTAATTACCGAAATTGGCGGAACGGTTGGTGATATTGAATCGTTGCCGTACATTGAATCGGTTCGTCAATTGGTTTGGGAATTGGGTGAAAATAATGGAATTGTAATTCATTTGACTTTAGTGCCTTATTTGGCAGCTGCAGGTGAATTAAAAACAAAACCAACGCAACATTCTGTCAAAACATTGATGGAAAGCGGAATCAAAGCAGATATACTAGTTTGTCGAACAGAACATGAAATATCGGATGAACTTAGACAAAAATTAGCTTTATTTTGCAACGTAAAAAGAGAAGCTGTAATTCAATCTATTGATGCTGCTACAATATATGAAGTACCAAATTTAATGCTGGAAGAAGGATTGGATATTGTGGCTTTGAATAAATTAAATTTACCCGAAAAATCAACTCCAGATTTAGAAAATTGGAATGTGTTTTTACACCGATTAAAAAATCCAAAACATGTTGTAAATATTGGTTTGGTTGGAAAATATGTAGAATTACAAGATTCTTATAAATCCATTTTGGAAGCGTTTATTCATGCTGGTGCGGCAAATGAAACCAAAGTAAATGTTATTTCGGTGCATTCAGAATATTTAGATGCATCAAATGTTCACGAAAAATTGAAAGATTTAGACGGAATATTAGTGGCTCCTGGTTTTGGCGGTCGCGGAATTGAAGGAAAAATAGAAACCGTTCGTTTTGCTCGCGAAAATAACATTCCTTTTTTCGGAATTTGTCTTGGAATGCAAATGGCCGTTATCGAATATGCTCGAACTATTCTCGGTTTGTCGGATGCGAATTCAACCGAAATGAATGAAAATACCGAAAATCCAGTGATCGATTTGATGGATGAACAAAAAACCATCACCGACAAAGGAGGGACAATGCGTTTAGGCGCCTGGAAATGTGATATTATTCCGAATACATTGGCACACAAAATTTACGGAAAATCAAGTATTTTAGAACGTCATCGCCATCGTTATGAATTCAATAGCAGCTATTTAGACGCATTGCAAAATGCAGGTTTAAAAGCCTCTGGAATCAATCCAGATACTGGTTTGGTTGAGATTGTGGAACTTGAAAATCACCCATTTTTTATTGGTGTTCAATACCATCCTGAATATAAAAGTACTGTTGCATCGCCGCACCCACTATTTGTTAGTTTTGTGGCAGCAACCGTTAAAGCGAAGAAAAAATAGTAGTTTCGTATCAAATTAGATTTTAATAAAAAGTAAAATATAGAATGGAAGATAAAAAATTAGACCTCAATTCAATCATTGGATTTGTATTGATTTTTGGAATATTGATTTGGATCATGTTTCAAAATCAACCTACCGAGAAAGAAAAATTGGCTGAAAAAGCCAAAACAGAAAAATCGGCATTACCGGCAAAACCAACTGCAAACGAAGCAACTCCTATTATTGTCGCTGATTCCGTTGGAGGCGATCTTCAAATTGATAAATTAAAAGCGACATTAGGAAACTTCGCTTATTCTGCGACACTTCCTTCTGCAAAAGAGGATTTTACTTTTTTAGAAAATAAATTAATTAAACTAAAAATTGCTAATAAAGGAGGTTATATTGTAGAAGCCACGCTGAAAAACTTCGAAAAATTCAAAAAAGGTTCTGGTCAATTGGTTCAATTAATAAAGGATAATAATGCTAGTTTAAATATCAAATTTTTCACCCAAAATAATTTACCATTAAACACAAAAGATTTATTTTTTGAGCCAACTCTTTCAAAATCAGGTGAAAATCAAATTTTGTCCATGCGACTTAAAACGGATGCAAACGCCTATTTAGAATATACATACGTATTGAAACCTAACGATTATTTGTTGGATTTTAATATTCGTTCTCAAGGACTTCAAAATGCTGTAAACACTTCCAATCCAATGGATTTAGAATGGAGTTTGAAAGCCTTCAGAAACGAAAAAAGTATTTCTTATGAAAATCGTTATACTGAAATTTATTTTGAACATGAAGACCAAGATATTGACTATACAGGAGTTGGAGATTCTGAAGAAGAAGTTCCTAACAAGTTAAGTTTTATTGCATTTAAACAACATTTTTTCACGTCAATATTAGTTACAAAAACGCCTTTTGAAACTTCGAAATTGACTTCAAACTATTTAGTAAAAGACGAAAAAATTGACACTGTTTTCACTAAACAATTCAAAGCAAATGTTCCTTTAGCCTTTACAAATGGTAACTTGGACTATAAAATGAATTGGTATTTAGGGCCAACGGATTATCATATTTTGAAAGAATATGATCAAAATTTTGAAAAAATTGTTCCTCTAGGTTGGGGCATTTTTGGATGGATTAATAGTTTTATTTTTATTCCTTTATTTGGATTTTTAGGTTCGTTTTTAGCGTATGGAATAGCAATTATCATTTTTACCATTTTGATAAAAATTGCGATGTCGCCAATTACTTACAAATCATTTTTGTCGCAAGCCAAAATGAAAGTTTTGCGTCCTGAAATTACCGAGTTGGGCGAAAAATATAAGAAAGATGCGATGAAAAAGCAGCAAGAAACGATGAAGTTATACAACAAAGCCGGCGTAAATCCAATGGCTGGTTGTATTCCCGCATTGATTCAATTGCCATTTATGTATGCGTCGTTTCAGTTTTTTCCATCGGCATTTGAATTGCGTCAAAAAGGATTTCTTTGGGCGGACGATTTATCTTCTTTTGATGAAATATTCAAACTTCCTTTCAATATTCCAGTTTATGGGGATCACGTTAGTTTGTTCCCGATTTTAGCATCAATCGCTATTTTCTTTTATATGAAAATGACTTCTGGCGATCAGCAAATGGCGGCTCCACAACAAGACGGAATGCCCGATATGGCCAAAATGATGAAAATCATGATATATGTTTCGCCGGTGATGATGTTGTTGTTTTTCAATAATTACGGTTCTGGTTTGAGTTTGTACAACTTCATTTCCAATTTGATTACCATAGCCATTATGTTTGTTATCAAAAAATACATTGTTGATAGCGACAAAATTCACGCTCAAATACAAGAAAATAAATTGAAAGAACCAAAAAAACAAGGCAAGTTTCAGCAACGAATGCAAGCGATGATGGAACAAGCAGAGGCACAAAAAGCACAACAAAAGAAAAAGTAATTTTTAAAGCACTCTCAAAAGGGTGCTTTTTTTATACGATTTTCTGTTATTTTGAGTTATATTTTAAATAAAAATTATTTACAATGAAATTGATTTATATAGTATTCATTCTCTTTTTTGGAACAAGTATTCAAGCGCAAACCGATTTCAATAAATTCGACGATAAAGGAAATAAACACGGTTTGTGGAAAGGATTTTACGAAGAATCGAAACGACCGCGCTATGAAGGAACGTTTAATCATGGAAAAGAAATAGGCGTTTTTACCTATTTTGATGATACTAAATCAAAATCGATTATTGCAACACGAGAATTTAGTCCAACCGATAATTCTGCCTACACGATTTTTTATGATCAGAAGAAAAATATTGTTAGCGAAGGAAAAGTAATCGGGAAAAGTCACGAAGGTCCATGGAAATACTATCACGAGAATTCCAAAGTCATTATGACACTCGAAAACTATCAAAATGATAAACTCGAAGGAATTCGAAGTGTGTATTATCCAAGTGGAAAAATTGCCGAAGAAACCAATTATAAAAATAATATTAAAGATGGTTTTTATAAAAAATATGCCGAATCTGGATTTCTTTTTGAAGATGCCATTTACAAAAACGGTCAATTTCATGGGCCTGCTGTTTATCGGGATCCATTCGGAAATATTGTAGCCAAGGGGATTTATAATGACGGAAAAAAAGTTGGAATTTGGCAATTTTATGTCAATGGTAAATTCGATCACCAAGAAAATATGAGCGCCTACAAAAAGAAATCAAAACCTCAAAAAGCAGATTTACAAAAGCATTAACTTTCAAAAGCAAAAATTAGTAATACCTTTGTGTATAATTTTTCAATTAAAACAAAATGAAGCGTGTAGTTGTAGGACTTTCTGGTGGCGTTGATTCTAGTGTTGCGGCTTATTTGTTGCAACAACAAGGCTACGAAGTTATTGGGCTTTTTATGAAAAATTGGCACGATGATTCCGTTACAATTTCCAACGAATGTCCTTGGCTAGAAGATAGTAACGACGCACTTTTAGTCGCTGAAAAATTAGGAATTCCATTTCAAACAGTCGATTTAAGCGAACAATACAAAGAAAAAATTGTAGATTATATGTTTCGTGAATACGAACGAGGACGAACACCAAATCCTGATGTTTTGTGCAATCGCGAAATTAAGTTCGATGTTTTTATGAAAATAGCGATGAGTTTGGGTGCCGATTTTGTTGCCACCGGACATTATTGCCGAAAAGGCGAAATCGAAAAGGATGGAATAAAAACCTACCAACTTTTGGCTGGAGCCGATTCCAACAAAGATCAATCGTATTTTCTTTGTCAATTATCGCAAGAACAATTAGCCAAATCATTATTTCCGATTGGTGAATTAACCAAACCAGAAGTGCGCGAAATAGCTTCGCAAATGGATTTGGTTACCGCTGAAAAGAAAGATTCTCAAGGTTTATGTTTTATAGGAAAAGTACGTTTGCCAGAGTTTTTACAACAAAAATTACAACCCAAAGAAGGATTAATTGTTCAAATTGATAAAAACAATCCCATCTATTCCAATAAAAACCAAGAATTTGATTCCGTAGAAGCCCATTTAAAATCCGAATCCCAAAGTATTTTATACAATGAAGAAATGGGAAAAATTGTAGGAAAACACCAAGGCGCGCATTATTTTACAACGGGTCAACGCAAAGGATTAAATGTTGGCGGAACTACCGAACCTTTATTTATTATTGCAACAAATGTTGAAACCAACATTATATATACCGGATTAGGAAGTCAACATCCAGGATTATTCAAAAAAGGATTATTTATAGAAAAATCAGAAGTTCATTGGGTTCGCGAGGATTTGGCTTTAGAAAATGGACAAACTTTACAAGTAATGGCGCGTATTCGATACCGACAACCTTTGCAAAAAGCCACATTACATCAATTTGAAACTGGTATGTATATCCTTTTTGAAGAACCCCAATCGGCAATTACCGAAGGACAATTCGTGGCTTGGTATTTAGACGACGAATTAGTTGGTTCGGGAGTAATTTCATAAATTTATCACTTTATAAATTTAGATATGAAAAAAATCATTCTGATCATTGTTTTAGTTTTTAATTTATCGGCATTTTCACAAGAAGACGCTTGGGTTTATTTTAATGCAAAACCGGATGCTCAAACCTATTTTGATAATCCGTTATTAATGCTTTCACAACGTTCACTTGATAGAAGAACGCTTCAAAATATTTCGTTGGATTATAAAGATATTCCAATGTATCAACCTTATATTGATCAAATTGCAGCCATTTCTGGAATTACTATAAAAGCAAAATCAAAATGGTTCAATGCGCTTCACATTCGTGGAACCCAAGCCGATATTCAAGCACTTTCAACACTTTCTTTCGTAGATCATTTGGATTTTGCCAATAGAAATTTAAATGTTGCAGGAAAAACAGTTCTTCTAAAAACGATTATACCAGTTAATAAAGCAATGGAAAAGGCAGTTGTTTTTAATTATGGGAATTCGGACAATCAAATTCAAATGTTAAATGGGCATTTATTGCACCAACAAGATTATACGGGTTCGGGAAAAATAATTGCCGTTATGGACGGCGGTTTTCCAGGCGTTGATGTGGCAGCTCCATTTTCAAGAATTCGCGATAATAATCAAATTTTAGGCGGCTACGATTATGTTAGCAGAAACCCAAATTTTTATTCTGGAATAAGCCACGGCACCATGGTTTTATCAACAATGGGCGGCTTTGTTGACGGCCAATTAGTCGGAACTGCACCTGACGCTTCTTATTATTTATTCATTACTGAAGATGGCGCTACAGAAACGCCATTGGAATTATCGCTTTGGGTGGAAGCTGCCGAAGAGGCGGATAAATTAGGCGTTGATATTATTACGACTTCATTGGGATACACCACTTTTGATAACCCAAATTATGATTTTACTTATGCCGATATGAATGGAACTACTTCCTATATTTCAAAAGGGGTTGATATTGCATTTAGCCGAGGCATGATTTGTGTTGTGTCTGCTGGGAATTCGGGTTCGAGTTCTTGGCACTATATTTCCTCACCTGCCGATGCGGTAAATGCGCTTGCAATTGGTGCAGTTAATGCTTCAGGAAATTATGCTTCTTTTAGTTCACAAGGTCCTTCTTTTGACCAACGCGTTAAGCCCGATGTGGTAGCTCAGGGCGCCAATCCGTATGTTGCCACTACTTCGGGAAGTATAACAAATGGAGCTAGTGGTACTTCTTTTTCGGGTCCAATAATTGCTGGAATGGTTGCTTCTTTTTGGCAAGCGCTTCCTACAAAAACCAATGCTGAAATAATGCAATTAATTATAGAATCGGCTAGTATTTATGCCAATCCAACGGTAGAATTGGGATATGGAATACCTGATTTTAGTTTGGCTTTGTCAAATGCTTTGACGGTTCAAAATTTCTCTAAAAATCAATTTTTAATTTATCCAAATCCATTTCAAAATGCGGTTTCTATTTCTTTTCCAAATGATGTAGAAAATGCTAATTTAGTCCTTTATTCTTCTTTAGGACAAATAGTTTTGCAGAAAACAGTATCCAGAAAAGACATTGAATTAACTTTAAATAACTTGAGTTCGGGGATTTATTTATACCAAATTCAAACCAAAAATAATTCACAAACGGGCAAACTAATTAAGCAATAATGAATAAAATCACATCGCTTTTTTCTATTCAATATCCAATTATTCAAGGAGGGATGATCTGGAATAGCGGCTACAAATTAGCAAGCGCGGTTAGTAATTCCGGTGGTTTGGGCCTTATAGGTGCTGGATCAATGTATCCTGAAGTTTTGCGCGAACACATTCAAAAATGCAAAAAAGCCACCAACAAACCTTTTGGCGTCAATATTCCGATGTTGTATCCGAATATTGAAGAAATAATGAAAATTATTGTGGATGAAGGGGTAAAAATTGTATTTACATCTGCGGGTAATCCAAAAACTTGGACTTCGTTTTTGAAAGAAAATGGGATTATTGTGGTTCATGTTGTAAGCAGTTCCAAATTTGCATTAAAAGCACAAGAAGCGGGTGTTGACGCCGTTGTAGCTGAAGGATTTGAAGCCGGGGGACATAATGGGAGGGAAGAAACCACCACCTTAACTCTTATCCCAATGGTGAAAGAACAAATTTCTATTCCATTAATAGCTGCAGGTGGAATTGCCTCTGGTCGAGGCATGTTAGCCGCTATGGTTCTTGGAGCTGATGGCATTCAAATGGGAAGTCGATTTGCCGCTTCGGTTGAATCATCGGCGCATGAAAATTTTAAACAAACCATTATTAATGTTAAAGAAGGTGATACCCAATTGACTTTGAAAGAATTGGCGCCCGTTCGTTTAATAAAAAATAAATTTTTTGATGATCTTCAAAAATTATATCTAAATTGTCCAACTCCCGACGAAATTAAAACGCTTTTGGGTCGCGCACGCGCAAAAAAGGGAATGTTTGAGGGCGATTTAATTGAAGGCGAATTAGAAATTGGTCAAATTGCGGGATTAATTCATGAAATAAAACCCGTTAGTCAAATTATTGAAGAAATTATAACTGAATTTAAAATGGCACAAGCGGAAGTTTCAGGCCTAATTTAGAGCATTAGCATAAAAAAAATGACAAAACTTAAAATTATAATAGCGCTTGTTTTTCTCCAATTTGGGATACAAAAATCGTATAGTCAAGTTTACAAATACCAAACTACTGGATTTAGTGTTTTAGAAAAAGGACCTAATGGAAAATGGGGTAAATGGTCGGATTTAGAGAAAGTAAATTTATTGGTTTCTTTGGATACCGATAAAAATCGGATTATTGTTTATTCGCGCGAAATCCAAATTTATTCGATTATGAAATATGAAAAAAGGGAGGAAAATGATACGGACGAAATTTTCCCATTCTCATGCTCGGATATGGACGGACAACCGTTTGTAATTTCAATTATTATTCGAAAAAATCAAAATTTCAGAAAACAACTTTATATCAATCATAAAAATGTTATTCTGCAATATAATATTGAAAATTTGATTGAAAATTAGAAATACAATATTGAACTTAAAATTTGTTTTCTACTTCGGCTGCTTCTAGCATCATAAAATGCAAATCGGTGTTTTTGATAAATGGTTTTAATAACTGTTTTCCAGGTCCAAACATTGCGATTTCACAATAGTCAGAAGAATGATCCATACTGGACCAGCCAACTGAGTTTGAGTTTTTTTGGATGTCAGCAAATACTTTATAAGGTAAATGTCTTGCATTGTAAAGACCATCTTCGAGCTTAATATTCAAATAATAATTCGATAGCGATTGCGCTTCTGATGCAGATATTACAATTTTATTTGCATGTTCTATCCGTTCGATTATTTGCGTGATGCTAGTTTCTTTTCCTATTCCGTTTAAAATCCATTCATTGGTTTGGCAATAATTTTGTATGGAATCAAAATTAGTATTTGCGGTTTTGTCATAAATCAATCCAGGATTGGCATTTCCATGATCGGTTGTAATAATTACTAAAGTATTTTGGTCTTTTTCGGCAAAGTCGATGGCCACTTTTAGCGCTTCATCATGTGCTGTTTGATCATAAATTAAACCAGCAATATCATTTCCATGGGCTGCCCAATCTACTTTTCCAGCTTCAACCTGAAGCACAAATCCATTGGGATGGTTTTTCATACTTTCGATCGCAACGTGAGTCATTTCTGCCAAAGTTGGCATTTTTTCTATTAGTTCACGATTGCTATTTCTATCAATTGTATAGGGTAAACTATCGGTATTAAAAATCCCTAAAATGGGTTTTTCTGTTTTTGTTTCAAGCATTTCTTTTCTGCTTTTAACCACATGAAATCCTTTATCTGAAAATTCTTGAAATAAATCCCGTTTATCCTTTCTGTTTTCGGTAGAAAAATATTTTTCTCCGCCACCCATCATGATGTCAAACTTTAAGTTAAGATACATTTCTGCAATTTCTTCTTGACTATTTCTGCTTTTTGACGCAATGCAAAATCCGGCTGGTGTTGCGTGAGTAATAGGAACAGTGGTGACACATCCAGCCATTTTACCAGCTTTTTTAAATTTTTGCCAAATCGGAAGGTATTCTTCTCCATTAACACCAATATTTAAAGAACCGTTTTTTACTCTAAATCCGCTTCCCCAAGACGAACTAGCTGCGGCCGAATCGGTTACAATTGAACTTGCTGAACCCATGTCCATTAATCCTCTAGAAACCCGATTATCTTTGTATAATTGGATCCAGTTACTTCCTTTTCCTGTTTTTCGGTTTAAATACAAATCGGCCATGGATAAAGTTCCATTACTCATTCCATCGCTAACGACAACAATTATGTTTTTTGCTTTTTTATTTTTATCTAATAAATAAATATCATTTTCCTTCGCATGACTTTCAAACGGATTTAAAATCGTTGCGCCAACAGCCACAAGGGAACCATTTTTAAAAAAATCTCTTCTATTCATTTAAGATAATATTGTGCGTTTAAATTGTTTTCAAATATAGAAAAAGGATTTGAATCAAATGTTAAGGGGTTTTTAATTTATTATAAAATAAAAAAATATAAATCCGGCATTAATATTACAATAATATCTGATTTTTAAGCAAATCTTCAAATGTTTCTCGCTCGCGAATAAGAATTCCTTTTCCGTCTTTCCATAGTACTTCTGCGGGTTTGTATCTTGAATTATAATTGGAAGACATCGAGAAACAATAGGCGCCAGCATTTCTAAAACACAAAATATCGCCTTCGTTTATTTCGGAAATCCTACGATTATTGGCAAACGTATCGGTTTCACAAATATAACCCACAACGGTATAAAAGCGCTCTTTTCCTTTAGGATTTGATATGTTTTCGATATAATGTTGCGAACCATAAAGCATCGGGCGAATCAAATGGTTAAAACCGCTATCGATTCCTGCAAAAACGGTTGAAGTGGTTTGTTTTACTACATTTACTTTGGCCAAAAAGAAGCCCGCTTCACTAACTAAGAATTTTCCAGGCTCAAAAGCTAAGGTCAATTCGCGACCATATTCTTTCTCGAAAGCATTGAACCGTTTGGATAATTTTCGACCAAATTCTTCAATATTGGTTTCAATATCTCCTTTATTATAAGGTACTTTAAAACCACTTCCAAAATCCAGAAAGTCTAATTTTTTAAAGTTTTTTGCCGCTTCAAAAAGAATTTCGGCAGCATATAAAAACACT
Source organism: uncultured Bacteroidota bacterium (assembly GCA_903839195.1). Lineage (GTDB taxonomy): Bacteria > Bacteroidota > Bacteroidia > Flavobacteriales > Flavobacteriaceae > Flavobacterium. The sequence goes on from CAIMBK010000046.1 coordinate 50,673, forward strand.
TCAATATCCAAAATATCCGATCCCGTGTGCATGTGAATTCCGTTGATGTGCATTTTTGTATTTTCAACAATACGAAGTATATGCGGCATTTGGTGTATCGAAATCCCGAATTTACTATCAATATGTCCGACAGAAATATTACTGTTTCCTCCCGCCATTACGTGCGGATTGATTCGGATACAAACTGGAATTGTAGGGTGTTTGGTTCCGAAATGTTCCAAAACAGAAAGATTGTCAATGTTAATTTGTGCGCCCATTTTGGCAACCGCTTCAATTTCTTCAAACGAAACGCCATTTGGGGTGTAAATAATTTGATTTGGTGTAAATCCTGCATGCAATCCTAATTTTACTTCTTGAATAGAAACTGTATCCAAATTGGACCCCATTTGCTTCATTAGCTGTAAAATAGCAACATTAGACAATGCTTTTGCAGCATAATTGATTCGTAAACGCGCTACTTTTGAAAAAGCATTTGTTAATCGTTGGTATTGGGATTGGATTTTTTGTGCATCATATACATAAAGCGGACTTCCAAATTGTTTGGCTAATTGTACTAAAATTTCTGGTTGCATTGAATTTGATTTTTTGCAAATTTATTAATCTATTATCGAATAGTCTAAACTATTGTGATTTCTTTATAAAGTTGGCAAATCGCCATTTCCTTTGGTTGGCAAATTGGTCGATCCCATCAAAAATAAGTCAACTTCTCTTGCGGCTTCTCTTCCTTCAGAAATGGCCCATACAATCAATGATTGACCACGACGCATATCACCCGCAGTAAAAACATGAGGGACATTGGTTTTGTATTTTGTGGCTTTATAATTGTTTCTGGAATCTATTTCGATGCCTAATTGTTCGCTTAATGTTTTTTCAGGACCTGTGAAACCAAGCGCTAATAACGCTAATTCACAAGGCCAAATTTTTTCAGAACCTTCTTTTTCGATTAATTCTGGACGTTGTCCAGATATGGTTTTCCAAGCGACTTCAATGGTTTTTAAACCCACTAATTCGCCCTTGTCATTGGCAATAAATTCTTTAGTATTAATGAGCCAATTTCTGTCGCAACCTTCTTCGTGAGACGAAGATGTTTTCAATTGCAACGGCCAAAAAGGCCAGGGCGTAGTTTCACTTCTTCCAATTGGTGGTTTGGGCATAATTTCAAAATTAGTCACCGATTTAGCGCCTTGTCGATTCGAAGTTCCCACACAATCCGAACCCGTATCGCCGCCACCAATTACAATTACATTTTTTCCAGTTGCTGTAATTTGGTCTTCAATAGTCTCGCCAAATAAAACTTTGGTTTGTTGGGTTAAAAAAGTCATTGCTTGAACCACGCCTTTGCTTTCGATTCCTTTGGTTGGCAAACTTCGTCTTTCGGTCGCACCTCCACATAAAACAATCGAATCAAAAGCGTCTAATTCTTCAATTTTATAATTTACGCCAACATTTACATTGGTTTTAAATAGTATTCCCTCAGCTTCAAGAACGGTTACACGTCGGTCAATTATGGCTTTTTCTAACTTAAAATTAGGAATTCCATAGCGTAATAAGCCACCTATTGCGTTGTCTCTTTCAAATACGGTAACAAGATGCCCCGCTCTATTTAATTGTTGCGCTGTCGCCAAACCTGCTGGTCCTGAACCGATTACTGCAACCGTTTTTCCTGTTCTTGTTTTTGGAAGTTGTGGTTTTATCCAACCTTCGGCAAAACCTCGTTCGATAATGTTTTTTTCTATATTTTCAATGGCAACAGGTTCGCTGATTATTCCTAAAACACATGATTTTTCGCAAGGAGCAGGACATAATCTTCCTGTAAATTCTGGAAAATTATTGGTTGATTGCAATATTTCCAATGCGCTTTCCCATTCTTCTTGATGCACCATGTCATTAAAATCAGGAATTAAATTCCCTAACGGGCACGAACTATGGCAAAAAGGAATTCCGCAATCCATACATCTAGAACCTTGTTCTTTGATGGAGTTTTTTTGAAGTGGAATGGTAAATTCCGCGTAATTGGCAACCCGTTCGGAAACGGCTAAATTGCTTTCATCAACTCTTGTATATTCTTTAAATCCGCCTATCTTTCCCATATCTATTGTGCTATTAGATTTTCAATTTGCTTTTCTTTTGCCAATCGTTGTAATGCTTTTTTATAATCCGTTGGCATCACTTTTACAAAATGTAATTTTTGATTGTCCCAATCCTCCAAAAGGCTTTTCGCTAGAGGACTATTTGTAAATAGAGAATGATTTTTAATCAAACGTCTTAAGTCGGTAAAATCTTGAACTTCCAAAGTTTCTAATTCGACCATTTCCATATTACATAAACCGTTTTTAAACTGTTTGTTTTTATCAAAAACGTAAGCCACGCCGCCGCTCATTCCTGCAGCAAAATTCCGACCTGTTTTTCCGAGAACCACAACGGTTCCGCCTGTCATATATTCGCAACCATGATCGCCAATTCCCTCAACAACCGCAGTTGCTCCCGAATTTCGAACACCAAAACGCTCGCCAGCAATTCCGTTTATATAAGCCTGACCTGTGATTGCTCCATAAAGCGCAACATTTCCAATGATAATATTTTCTTCCGGTTTAAAAGTGGCGGTAGGTGGAACTTTGATAATCAATTTTCCGCCAGAAAGCCCTTTTCCTAAATAATCATTACAATTTCCATGAATTTTAAATGACAATCCGTTGGTTGCAAATGCCCCAAAACTTTGTCCCGCAGAACCCTCAAAGTCAATCAAAATCGTGTCTTCCGGTAATCCTTGCGCGCCATAAATTTTGGAAATTTCATTACTCAAAATAGCACCCACGGATCGGTCGGTGTTTTTTATTTGAAATTTAACGCGTGTTTTTTCTTTTCTATAAATCGAAGGAATTGCAGCTTTGATGATTTCAAAATCCAAAACATTAGCCAATGCGTGGTCTTGGGAAGTGGTGTTATGATTGGGAACTTCTTTCGCTTTTTCGGGTTTAAATAAAATAGGTGATAAATCCAAACCATTGGCTTTATAATGATTTATGGCTTTGTTTACATTTAGTTTTTGAGATTGTCCAACCATTTCTTTTAAAGTTCGGAATCCCAACTGTGCCATAATTTCTCTTAATTCTTCAGCAATGAAATACATGAAATTGATCACGTGTTCTGGCGTTCCTTTGAAGTTTTTTCGTAATTCTGGATCCTGAGTTGCAATTCCAACCGGACAAGTATTCAAATGGCAAGCGCGCATCATAATACATCCAGAAGCCACTAATGGCGCTGTTGCAAATCCAAATTCTTCGGCTCCAAGAAGGGCTGCAATTGCAACATCACGACCTGTTTTTAATTGCCCATCGCATTCCAAAACTACTCGACTTCGCAAATCATTTAATAATAATGTTTGTTGGGCTTCCGCCAATCCCAATTCCCAGGGAATTCCCGTATGTTGTAATGAAGTAAGCGGCGCAGCACCTGTTCCGCCATCATAACCGGAAATTAAAATAACATCGGCTTTGGCTTTGGCAACACCAGCAGCAATGGTTCCAACGCCCACTTCTGAAACCAATTTTACGTTAATTCGCGCCTCGCGATTAGCATTTTTTAAATCAAAAATCAATTGTGATAAATCCTCAATCGAATAAATATCGTGATGGGGTGGAGGCGAAATCAATCCTACATATGGGGTTGAATTTCGTGTTTCGGCAATCCAAGGAACCACTTTTTCAGCGGGTAATTGTCCGCCTTCCCCAGGTTTTGCTCCTTGCGCCATTTTGATTTGAATTTCTTTGGCATTGGTCAAATAATTAATTGAAACACCAAATCTTCCTGAAGCCACTTGTTTAATGGCGCTATTTCTGGAATCGCCATTGAGGTCTTTTTGAAATCGTTTGGAATCTTCGCCGCCTTCGCCAGAATTACTTTTTCCACCAATTCGGTTCATGGCGATGGCTAAATTTTCATGAGCTTCTTGACTAATCGAGCCATAGGACATGGCGCCAGTTTTGAATTTTTTCACAATTTCGGTCCATGATTCCACTTCGTCAATTGCAATTGGATCGAGGTTATTGAATTCAAATAAACCTCGAATGGTCATCAGATTTTCGCTTTGGTCATTGACCATTTTTGAATATTCTTTATAACTTTCGGGGCTGTTTAATCGCACAGCTTGTTGCAGTTTTGAAATAGTTGTTGGATTAAACATGTGTTTTTCACCATTTCTACGCCAACGATAAATACCACCAATTTCTAAAGGAAGTAAATTGGCTATTTTAGAATTTGGAAAAGCTTTTTGGTACCGTTTTTTAACTTCTTTTTCAACTTCCATTAATCCGATGCCTTCAATTCTAGAAGGGGTAAATGGAAAATATTTTGAGGTAACGGATTTATTTAAACCTAAAATTTCAAAAATTTGTGCAGCGCGATAAGAATGTAAAGTAGAAATCCCAATCTTATTCATGATTTTCAAAATTCCTTTAGCAATGGCTTTGTTGAAATTTTTTATCGCATAATCGGCTTTTATTCCTGTAATATATCCTTTCTCAACTTGATCATAAATAATTTCATTGACCATATATGGGTTAATTGCGCTGGCGCCATAGCCAAATAATAAGGCAAAATGATGCGGTTCTCGGGGTTCTGCGGATTCGATAATAATTCCGAATTTTGATCGAACTTTTAAGGTATTTAAGGAATGATTTATATAGGAACAAGCCATCAACATAGGAATTGGCGCCATTTTTTCATTAACTCCTCGGTCGGAAAGAATTACGATATTGTAACCTTCGGAAACCGCTTTGAAGGTTTCGCTCACACATTTTTCAAGAGCGCGTTCTAATCCATTAACGCCTTTTTCTATTTCATATAAGGTAGAAATGGTAACCGATTTAAAATCAACATGATTGATGTTTCTGATTTTATCCAAATCTTCATTCGAAATAACCGGATTTTGAATTTTTAATTTCTTACAATGTTTGGGTTCAATGTCAAAAATGTTAAAATCTCCTCCAATAGCCAAACTTATATCGGTGATGATTTCTTCTCGAATTCCGTCGAGTGGGGGGTTGGTCACTTGTGCAAATAACTGTTTGAAATAATTGTATAACAGTTGCGGTTGATCTGACAACACAGCGAGTGGCGTATCATTTCCCATCGAACTAATCGCTTCGGCACCTTGACCGCCCATTGGGTTTATAATAGTTCTTAAATCTTCAATTGTATAACCAAATAAGCGTTGACGGGTTTCAAAATCAACAGTTTCAACAGGAATCGCGTTGTTGGTGTATGGAATTTTTGCTAATTGTAGTAGGTTTTCGTCCAGCCATTTTTTGTAGGGTCTTTTGGTAACAATCGCTTTTTTAACTTCTTCATCTTCAATAATCCGTCCTTCATTCATGTCTACGAGAAACATTTTCCCTGGTTCCAATCGACCGTGATGTATGACATCTTCGGGTTTTATATCAAGAACTCCAATTTCGGATGACATAATTACGAAGCCACTTTTTGTCAATGTATATCTTGAAGGACGCAAACCATTTCGGTCTAATAATGCACCGATAACATCGCCATCGGTAAACGGAATGGATGCGGGACCATCCCAAGGTTCCATGATACAGGAATTGTATTCATAAAATGCTTTTTTCTCTTCCAACATTGTTTGGTGCTTTTCCCAAGCTTCTGGAACCACCATCATCATGGCTTCAGGAAGTGATCGACCAGTCATTAGAAGTAATTCAATAACCATATCCATAGAAGCCGAATCGGATTTTCCTTCTAAAATAATAGGAAAAAGTTTTTTGATATCATCACCAAAAACATCGCTTTTCATTAATTCTTCTCGGGCTCGCATTCGGCTAATATTACCACGAAGCGTATTGATTTCGCCATTGTGACACATATAGCGGAAAGGTTGCGCCAATTCCCATGAAGGAAAAGTATTTGTTGAAAATCGTTGGTGAACGAGCGCCAATCGAGTAACCAAATCAGTGTCTGACAAATCGGTGTAATAGCGACTGATGTCTTCGGGCATTAATAACCCTTTATAAATTATTGTTGTTGTGGATAAACTTGTAAAATAAAACCGATGACTTTCGGATATTTTGGATTTGATTACGGCATGTTCGCTTATTTTTCGGGCGGCAAATAATTTGGCATTAAATTCTTGTTCGGTTAGTTTTTGATTCTTTTTTCCAACAAAAACCTGATAAATTGATGGTTCTTTTTCGGCAGCAATTTGTCCTAAATTACTAACGTCTACAGGAACTTTTCGCCAACCAAGAATTTCAAGTTTTTGGTCGTTTATGGCAGTTTCAAAAGTGGACATGCAAAATTTCGTTTGATTGGTTTTTTTCGGTAAAAAAACCATTCCAACAGCATATTCTCTTGCTTCTGGGATTTCAAAATCGCACACTTTTTTAAAGAAATTATGCGGAATATCAAACAAAATTCCTGCGCCATCACCTGTTCTTCCATCGGAACTTACGGCGCCACGATGTTCTAGTTTTATTAAAATATCCAATGCCTTATGAATGATATCATTGGATTTTATTCCGTTTAAATTACAGATAAAACCTGCGCCACAATTGTCGTGTTCGAATTCGGGAAGATAAAGACCTTGTGCTTTAATTTTCATGCTTGTTAATTTTCTGTAAAAATAAAGATTTCGTTGCAAATAAAGTAGTCATTTTACCAATTCGAATCTATTTTTGTCGTAATAGTGAAATTTGATTAAATAATTAGCAATTTTATATTTTATTTGATTTGAATTGTATAATTGATAATTGAAGGCTTGATTTTAATATAAATTAATTTATAATTGGATAAATTTCAACTTCATTTCTTCGGATATTCCATCAATTTGTTTGTTTATTTTATTATTTCCTCGATGATTGACCTTCCAAATTAATTATCGTAAAAAAAATAGCCAATTATTTTCCGAATTGTCAAAAAGTAATTTTATACAATTTAATCTTTAAAAACATTTCTCAAATTAGCCTAATTGCATTACTTTTGTGCCACTTTAATCCTAGAAATAATTTAGGGTTTCGATAAAATAGTATTATGGACATACACGAATACCAAGGGAAAGAAATATTAGCTAGTTATGGTGTGAAAGTGCAACGCGGATATGTTGCCAACAATCCTGCCGAAGCGGTAGCCGCTGCCAAACAATTAACTGCCGAAACCGGAACAGGTTGGCACGTTATTAAAGCGCAAGTTCACGCTGGAGGAAGAGGAAAAGGCGGCGGAGTAAAGCTGGCCAAAAATCTTCAACAAGTGGAAGAAATTGCTGGACAAATTATTGGAATGCAATTAATCACGCCACAAACATCCGCTGAAGGAAAAAAAGTACACAAAGTTTTAGTTGCCGAAGATGTTTATTATCCAGGCGAATCAGAAACTTCTGAATTTTATATGTCAGTGTTATTAAATAGAGGAATCTGTCGCAACATGATTATGTATTCTACCGAAGGCGGAATGGATATTGAAGAAGTGGCGGAACATACACCGCATCTAATTTTCACTGAAGAAATTGATCCAACTGTTGGATTGCAAGGTTTTCAAGCAAGAAGAATTGCATTTAATTTAGGATTATCTGGAAATGCTTTCAAAGAGATGACTCAATTTGTTGCCGCACTTTATAATGCTTATATCGGTTCAGACGCATCAATGTTTGAAATTAATCCTGTATTGAAAACATCTGATGACAAAATTATTGCGGTTGATGCCAAAGTAAATTTGGATGATAACGCTTTATTTAGACAAAAGAAATATGCCGATATGCGCGATATTCGTGAGGAAAATCCAATTGAAGTGGAAGCAAAAGAAGTTGGTTTAAACTACGTTGATTTAGATGGAACCGTTGGTTGTATGGTAAACGGTGCTGGATTAGCTATGGCAACAATGGATTTAATAAAATATGCTGGTTTTGAACCTGCTAATTTCTTGGACGTTGGTGGAACAGCGGATGCAAAACGTGTGGAAACTGCGTTTCGTATTATTTTAAAAGATCAAAACGTTAAAGCAATTTTAATCAATATTTTTGGTGGAATTGTTCGTTGTGACCGTGTTGCACAAGGTGTTGTAGATGCTTACAAAAATATGGGCGACGCTATTAAAGTGCCAATCATCGTTCGTTTGCAAGGAACTAATGCAGAAATTGCTAAAGAATTAATTGACAATTCTGGAATGCCAATTTTATCAGCGGTTGAATTTCAAGAAGCTGCTGACCAAGTAAAAGCGGCACTTTCTTAATTATATTTTCTGTTCAAATAAAAAAATCCTAATCGTAAGATTAGGATTTTTTGTTTTTACCATTTTTATAGTGCACTTTTTCAACCACTTGTACTTTTGGAGCGGGTTTCTTATCTCGCGATTTCGGGTTGGAAGCTGGTTTTTTCTTAAACTCTTTTTTTGGACTCGGTTTGAATTCGGGTCTTATTTTTACACCTTCTTTTATAGGAATTTCAGCTTTGTGTTTTGCCAAAACATCGTTTGGATTTTTAGGATTTTCTTTCGTACCACGCAAGTGAATTACTAAGGCATTTAAGAAATTGCGCAACACTTGGTCGCCGCATTCCATATAATTCTCATGTTTTTCATCCCGAAAAAAGGCACCTAATTCTGATTTTGAAATTCGAAAATCAACTAATTCTAAAATTTCAACTATTTGGTCATCGCGAAGCATTAAAGCGACACGTAGTTTTTTAAAGATATCGTTATTGGTCATTGTTCTATTTTTATTCTACAAAGGTACTTATTAAAGTGGTTATTTGAAATTTTGTTTCTCGATAAATAAATTGCCACGGCCTTTTGTTTATATTTTATTTTCAATTTTTGATGAATTTCTAAAAACACTCTAGTTTTCGAGCCAAAGAAACGCTTTTACAAAACCATCACGCCATAATTTTTCATTATGTTTTCCCCCTGGAACCATTGTTTCTTTGGAAAGTATCAAACATTCACAACGTTTTTCGGCGATGAGATGTTTCATTTTTTTAATGTTGGGAACCATGTTTTCAACTTCAGAATCGCCGTAAAGAAAATATATTTTGCTTTTTAATTTCTTTGTTTTCTTTGTCAATTCAAAAATTTCAGGATTGAACCAAAATGCTGGCGAAAATACGCCCGCTTTTCCGAAAACATCAGGATATTTAAGCAACGCATAATAGGAAACCAATCCGCCTAAAGAACTTCCCATAATGGTCGTTTGACTCGCATTTGTCTTGGTTCGATAAAGTTTGTCAATTCTTGGTTTTAGCGTTTTCACAATAAATTCTAAGTAATTATCAGCATTTCCACCACCATATTTTTCATTTTTAAAAGGCGATAATTCTTCTATTCGTTTCTCGTTTCCATGTTCAATTCCGACCGCGATTACTTGGGCATTTAGGCTGTCTAATTTTTCGTCAATATTCCATTCGCCTGAATAGGAGGTTTTTGAATCGAATAAATTTTGACCGTCATGAAGGTAGATTACGGGATATTTTTTATTTGAAGTGGCATAGTTTTTAGGAAGGTATAACCAAATTATCTTGGTTGTTTTCAATTGAGGCGCATCCATCGCAAATGTGGATATTTGTTTTGAAGCGGTACTTTCTTGAGCTTTCAACACATTAAAAAAACATATAAATACAAATAAAAACAAAAGTACTTTTTTCATCTTTAGATTTTTTCTTGCAATGATTTTATGGCATCTCTCAATTTTGCCGCTTGCATAAAGTCCAATTCTTTTGCCGCTTTTTCCATGGCTTTTCGCTTTTCGCGAATGAGTTTATCAATTTCTGATTTCGATAAATATTCGGTTTCTGGTTCTGCCGCTTCAGCTAATGTCGCTCCTAATTCATAATCAACCAATGGATTTTTTGTAAAAGCGCTTTCAATTTTCTTATTCAAAGCCATTGGAACCTGATTATTTTTCAAATTAAAATTGATTTGTTTCGTACGGCGATAATCGGTTTCATCGATGGTTTTTTGCATGCTTGCGGTTATTTTATCGGCATACATAATTGCTTTTCCATTCAGATTTCTAGCTGCACGCCCAATCGTTTGTGTCAACGAACGATGACTTCTCAAAAAACCTTCTTTATCCGCATCCAAAATAGCAACCAAGGAAACTTCTGGTAAATCCAATCCTTCACGAAGTAAATTGACGCCAATCAAAACATCAAAAAGTCCTTTTCGTAAATCTTGCATGATTTCAATTCGTTCCAAAGTATCGACATCAGAATGAATATAACGACAACGAATACTGACTTTTGTTAAATATTTAGCCAATTCTTCGGCCATTCTTTTGGTTAATGTTGTCACTAATACGCGTTCATCTAATTCGCAACGCACTTGAATTTCTTCAATTAAATCATCAATTTGATTCAAACTTGGACGAACTTCTATTATTGGATCCAATAAACCCGTTGGCCGAATCACTTGTTCAATATAAACACCATCAGTTTTTTGCAACTCATAATCGGCTGGTGTCGCCGATACATAAATCACTTGATTTTGCATCGACTCAAATTCTTCAAATCGCAATGGTCGATTGTCCATCGCGGCTGGGAGTCGGAATCCGTAATCTACCAAATTCACTTTTCGGCTTCGGTCGCCCCCATACATTGCATGAACTTGCGAAAGGGTTACGTGACTTTCATCCACAACCATCAAGAAATCGTTTGGAAAATAATCCAACAAACAAAAAGGTCTGGTTCCAGGCAAACGCCCGTCTAAATAACGAGAATAATTTTCAATTCCAGAGCAATATCCCAATTCTCGAATCATTTCTAAATCAAAATTGGTGCGTTCTTCCAAACGTTTTGCTTCCAAATGTTTGCCGATTTCCTTAAAATAATCGACTTGTTTTACCAAATCTTGTTGGATTTCCCAAATGGCATTTTGCAATACATCGGGCGAAGTCACAAACATATTGGCAGGATAAATAGTCAGTTTATCATATTTTTCAATGACTTGTGATGTTTTGGTATCAAAACTTTCTATTTCTTCAATTTCATCGCCAAAGAAATGAATTCGGAACGCATCATCCGCATAACTTGGAAAGACTTCAACAATATCCCCTTTGATTCGAAAAGACCCAGGATTGAAATCGGCTTCGGTTCTGGAATATAAACTTTGAACGAGTTGGTGTAATAATTTGGTTCGAGAAATGAGTTGGTTTTTCTCAATCGGAATTACATTTTTTTGAAATTCGACCGGATTTCCAATACCATACAAACACGAAACGGAAGCAACCACCAAAATATCTCTTCGCCCCGATAGCAGTGAAGCGGTCGTACTTAAACGCATTTTTTCGAGTTCCTCATTGATAGACAAATCCTTTTCAATGAAAACGCCCGTAACAGGCATAAAAGCTTCGGGTTGGTAATAATCGTAGTAGGAAACAAAATATTCTACGGCATTATTCGGAAAAAATTGCTTGAATTCCGAATACAATTGCGCGGCCAATGTTTTATTATGCGCCAAAACTAATGTTGGACGTTGGACTTCTTCAATTACATTGGCCACAGTAAATGTTTTTCCCGAGCCCGTAACTCCTAATAA